>PKYW01000067.1 GCA_003132805.1 Candidatus Dormiibacterota bacterium
GACCTTGATGACGTTCCAGCCTGCGCCGCGGAAGATCCCCTCCAGCTCCTGGATGACCTTGCCGTTGCCGCGCACCGGTCCATCGAGGCGTTGCAGGTTGCAGTTGACGACAAAGGTCAGGTTGTCGAGCTGCTCGCGTGCGGCGAGCGACAGCGCACCGAGCGTCTCAGGTTCGTCGCATTCACCGTCGCCGAGGAAACACCACACATGGCTCTCGCTCGTATCCGCGATGTGCCGGTTGTAGAGATAGCGGTTGAAGCGTGCCTGGTAGACGGCGTTGAGTGGCCCGAGGCCCATCGACACGGTGGGGAATTCCCAGAACTCGGGCATCAGGCGCGGGTGCGGATACGAGCTGAGGCCGTTGCCTCCCGTCTCCTGACGGAAGTTGTCCATCTGCGCCTCGGTGATCCGTCCCTCGAGATACGCGTGCGAGTACATCCCCGGCGCGGCGTGCCCCTGGTAGTAGATCTGGTCGCCGGAGGTGCCGTCGTCCTTGCCGCGGAAGAAGTGGTTGAACCCCACCTCGTAGAGCGACGCCGCCGACGCGTATGTCGACAGGTGCCCGCCGATGCCGTCGCTCCGTTTGTTCGCCCTGGTGACCATGACTGCGGCGTTCCAGCGGACGATCCGGCGGATGCGCCGCTCCATCTCCTCGTCGCCTGGGAACCACGGCTCCTCGTCGGGCGGGATGGTGTTGATGTACGGCGTCGAGACCAGGGATGGCACGGGCACCTGTAACCGCCGGGCGCGCTCGAGGAGCTTGCCGATCACGAAACGTGCGCGGACGGTGCCCTCAGACGCGACGAGCGCGTCGAGGGACTCGAGCCATTCGTTGGTCTCAGCAGAGTCCGCATCGGGAAGCTGGTGAAGGAAGGCGTCGAACGTCATTCGAAGCGAGGATATACACCCGAGAGCCGGAGACCGCCTCTGTCACCGATTGCGGACTTTGCACCAACCTGTGGTACTGTCTTGGCAAGTGCTCGCGAATCGGCGAGCCATGCCTCTTGGTGAACCCTCTCTCCGCCGCCAGCCGGCGGGTCTCAAGAATCCGGCACACGACAGTCCAGCGAGGGGATTCTGGGATAACGGGAAATGACCCGGGTCCCGAGGTAACACGGTGACAACGTTTGAATCCATCGGCGTGCGTCCGCGCACGTCCGCGGCTCTCCGCGAGCACGGTTTCACGGAGGCCAACACAGTGCAGCAGGAGGCGATTCCGCCACTGCTGGCACGCCACGACTGCGTGATGGAGGCGCCAACCGGCTCGGGCAAGACCCTCGCCTACGTGGTGCCACTGGTTGAGCGACTTGCGGGTCATCAGGGTCACGGCGCCAGAGCGCTCATCGTGACACCGACCCGCGAGCTCGCCACCCAGGTCAACGCGGTGATCCGCAAGGTCGACCCGGCGCTGCGCACCGTGGTCTGCATCGGCGGGGTCGGCTACGGCCCCCAGACGGGTGGCTTGCGTAACGCGCCTGACGTGATCGTCGGATGCCCTGGGCGCCTGCTCGACCTCGCCAGCAACGGGCTCGCGCGGCTTCGTGACATCGAATACCTGGTGCTCGACGAGGCCGACGAGATGCTCGATCAGGGCTTTGCAAAAGACGTCGAGAAGATCATCTCGATGTGCCCGAGCTTCAACAGCAGCGCGCGCCGGCAGACGGTGCTCGCCTCGGCGACGATGCCCGACTGGGTGCAGCGCATGATCACCAAGCACCTCTACGAGCCGGCTCGCGTTCGTGTTGTCAACGAGCAGGTGCCGGCGCTCGAGCACGGTGTCATGAGTGTCGTCAAGTCGCAGAAGATCGATGCGCTCTCACGGCTCCTACGCCGCCAGCGTGCGTCCGAGCTCAACCAGACGATCGTGTTTCATCGCACCAAGCACGGCGCCAAGAAGCTCGTGCGTGACCTGCTGCGGATGGGCCATTCCGCCGGAGAGTTGCAGGGGAACCTCTCGCAGAATGCCCGCGACCGCGCGCTGGACTCGTTCCGCGCGAACAAGACCGAGGTGCTGGTCGCCACCAACGTCGCGGCTCGAGGCATCGACGTCGTCAATGTCGGACTGGTCATCAACTTCGAACTGCCGGAGACACCGCAGTGGCTCACGCATCGAGTCGGCCGCACCGCGCGCAACGGCAACGAAGGCAAGGCGATCACGTTCCTCAGCGAGGAGGACGGAGAACAGTGGCGCAAGCTCCGCCGCCTCGGAGCACCTGCGCTTCCCGAAATCGACGGAACGCTCCTGCTGACAACCGGAGAGTGGAAGCTGGGGGCACCGCCGCGCGAGACTACGCCAGCGCCTGCTCCAGGTCGGCCACTAAGTCGTCGACGTCCTCAATACCGACGGACAGGCGCAGCAGCCCGTCGCTGACGCCGACTCGGGTCCGGATCTCCTCCGGAATCGATGCGTGGGTCATCATCGCCGGGCTCTCGGCAAGCGATTCCACGGCGCCCAGTGACTCGGCCAGCGTGAACACACGCAGGCGTTCGAGAAACGAGCGCGCGGCGTCACCCGACGAGACTTCGAAGGACACGACCCCGCCGAACTGGCCGCTCATCTGGCGCTTGGCGAGAGCATGCCCTGGGTGGCTCTCGAGACCCGGGTAGTACACCTGGATCACGGCGTCCTGACCCTCGAGCCAGCGTGCGATGGCCAATGCGTTCTCGCACTGACGGATGACGCGAAGTTGCAACGTCTTCAACCCGCGGAGGAGCAACCAGCAATCGAAGGGTGATGGCACCGCGCCGACGGCGTTCTGGTGAAAGCGGAGCCGCTCGGCAAGGCCGTCGTCGGAGGTGAGCACCGCGCCGCCAAGCACGTCGCTGTGGCCGCCGAGAAACTTCGTCGAGCTGTGCACGACGAGGTCCGCGCCGAGCTCGAGCGGGCGCTGCAGCACGGGGCTCGCGAAGGTGCTGTCAACGGCAACGATCGCACCCGCGCCGTGAACGAGCTCGCTGACGGCGTCGAGGTCGACGATGCGGAGCAGCGGGTTGGTGGGCGACTCGAGCCAGACCATTCGCGTGTGATCGGTGATCGCCGCCGCGATGGCATCGAGGTCGGTTGGGTCGACCGCCGTGAAGGTGAGCCCGTAACGCCGGAAGACCTTGTCAAAGAGGCGGAAGGTGCCGCCGTACACGTCCTCGGTGAAGACGACGTGGTCGCCGGGATCGAGCAGGAGTGTCACCGCGGTCGTCGCGGCCAGGCCAGACGAAAACGCGAGGCCGTGCTCCGCATCCTCCAGCGATGCGAGGCACTCCTCGAGGTTTTCGCGGGTCGGGTTGCCGGAGCGCGAGTACTCGTATCCCTTGTGCCGGCCGGGGGACTCCTGCGCGAAGGTGGTCGCCAGGTGAATCGGCACGACCACGGCACCGGTGGCCGGATCCGGTCCCTGCCCGACGTGCAGGGCGCGCGTGGCCAGGCCTTGGCGCCTGTGCTCCATGCGGGTCAGCTGCGTCCGCGGCGGGCGACGAATTCGAGCAGGTCGCTGCGGGTGATCACCCCGACGGGCAGGTCGCCCTCGACGATCATCAACGCGGGTTCGCCACCGAGCAGCGCCTCGAACGCCTCCTCGATCGGCGCACCCGCGGCGACGCGCGCGAACGGCGGGTCCATCGCCGTCGATACCGAGGTGGTCACCACCGCCGGGTCGCGGTAGATCCGATCCAGCAGGGTTCGCTCCTGGATGCTGCCCACGACGCCGCCTCCCGCCGTGCTCCCGTTCTCGGTGACGAGGAGCTGGGAGATCCCGTACTGCTGCATGAGGTCGATCGCCTCTCCGACCGACCTGCCCGCCCCAACGCTGACGAGCTCGGGGACCCCATCGGTGTGGGAATCGATGACCTCGCGGACGCGGGCGGGGACGAGGCGCTGGAGGTAGCCGTTCTGGCGCATCCACTCGTCGGAGAAGAACTTGCTCAGGTAGTTGCGACCGGTGTCGGGGAGGAGCACCACGATGACGTCGTCCGGTTTGGAGTCCACGGCGACCTGGATCGCCGCATGAAGCGCGAGGCCCGCCGAACCGCCGACCAGGATCCCCTCCTGCCGCGCGAGCTTTCGCGCCGCCACGAAGCTCTCGCGATCGGTCACCTGGATGAACTCGTCCACGATCTCGCGGTCGAACGTGCCCGGCCAGAAGTCCTCGCCGACACCCTCGACCTTGTACGGCGCGATCTCGCCGCTGTAGATCGAGCCCTCCGGATCGGCGCCGATCACGCGCACCGCGGGGTTCTGCTCCTTGAGGTACTTGCCGACTCCGGTGATCGTGCCCCCGGTGCCGACGCCGGCCACGAAGGTGGTGATCCGGCCGTCGGTCTGCCGCCAGATCTCCGGGCCGGTGGTGCGGTAGTGGGCCTCGGGGTTGCGCGGGTTGAAGTACTGGTTGGGCTGAAACGCGCCCGGCACCTCCCGCGTGAGCCGGTCGGCCACCGAGTAATACGACTGCGGCGAATCGCGCTCGACGTTGGTGGGGCAGATCACCACCTCGGCGCCGTAGGCGCGCAGCAGGCTGATCTTCTCCGCCGCCATCTTGTCGGGCATGACGAAGATCATCTTGTAACCCTTGATCGCCGCCGCCATGGCGAGCCCGTGGCCGGTGTTCCCCGACGTGGGCTCGACGATGGTTCCACCAGGGCGGAGCAACCCGCGGGATTCGGCGTCCTCGAGCATGGACAGCCCGATGCGGTCCTTGACGCTGCCCCCGGGGTTGAGCTGCTCGAGCTTGGCAAGCACAAGAGGTCTGAGCCCCTCGGTGACCTTGCTCAGCCGGACCAACGGGGTGTTGCCGACCAGGTCGAGGATGCTCTCGACGTACTCCACTGCCCGGCCATTCTAGTGCTCGTCGCGGAAGGTCCCCGTACACGAATGCGACTCAATGGCGCTTTTGTCACGGCATACTGAGCATGAATGCAGCAGGCTGGAGGCTCCGATCTCGGCGGGTCGCGGGCGTACGTTCCCGGCTACACACTGGATCGGGGAATCAGCGTCGACCGTGCCGGGGCGCTCGTCGACGCCCACGACGACACCACCGGCTCGCGGGTGCTCATCCGCTTGCTCAGCCCGGCGCTGTCGTCGGACCCCACCTACCGCCGCCAGGTTCGTCATGACATGGCGGCGCTCGGCACCCTGCGCCACCAGCACTTGCTCTCGGTCATCGAGTTCGACGACAAGCACGCCGCGATCGTCTACGAGTGGGTGGAAGGGGTCACGCTTCGCCACCTCATCGATGTGTCGGGTCCGGTCGCGGCGGCAGCCGCCTTCGTGGTGTTCGACGACACGCTCGCCGCGCTGGACGCGCTCCATGGGGCGGGGATCATCCACCGCGACGTGACCCCGGCTGCGGTGGAGCTCGACACCGACGGAACCGGCATCCTGCGCGACGCGGGCGTGCCTGCACCGCCGCTGCGGCGCGGCTGGCGCGCGGGGACGCCGCAGTACATGGCACCGGAGCTCTGGGCCGGCAGGCCGCACACGGTCGCGACCGATCTCTACGCGGCCACCGGCGTGCTGGTCGAGTCGCTCACCGGACGACCGCCGTATCTCGGGACCGACCTGACCGGCCTCGGCGTGCAGCACACCCAGGGCGCGCTGCCGAGCGAGGCCGTCCCGATCCTGGCACGAGAGCTCGTGATCCGCGGGCTGGCGAAGGATCCGCGCGACCGCCCTGCAGGTGCCGCGGCCTTCCGACGCGACGTGGAGACCGCCGGCGTGGCGTTTCTCGGGGCGAGCTGGCGAGAGCAGGGACGCGCGTCGCTGGCAGTGGGGGTCGTCGACCGTCTCGCTGACCCCGCTCCGGTAGCGCCGGCGGTCGAATTCGACGATGACGATGACGACGCGCCGCTCACCGGGGTGGCGCTCGACACCGCCGCCGACGAGGTTCGCCCCGGCGGCGTGGGCTGGAAGGTCTGGTCCGTCGCGGCGGCAGCCGTGGCCGCGCTCGTGGTGATGATCATCTTCGCCGTCCAGGCCCTCGGGGGACCGGGGGTTCAGACGTCGCCGACGCCAGCCGGGCCGGTCCTCGCGCCTACGGCGAGTGCGGCGCCAACGGGTGTCGGCGTGCCGACCAGCATCGACACCGCGGGAGTGGCAACGTCGACGCCCACGCCGCGGGCGTCGGCAACACCGACTCCGACCCCACCGCCGAACACGATGCCGATCACCATCGCGCCGGCGCCGACCCTGAAGCCATCACCGAGTCCAACCAACGGACCCATCCCGCCTACGCCCAGTCCAACAAAGCACTGAGCGCTTCGGCCCTCTGCCTTCAGCGCGATGGGGTGAGGTTGTAGACGTCGTGGGCGTATTCGAGCATCATCCTGTGGGCTGAGAAGCGCGGCCCGTTGGTGCGCAGCGAAGCTCGCATGCGCTGCACCCAGCCGCGCGGGATCCCCTGCTCATCGCGCTGGTAGAAGAGCGGAACCACCTCGTGCTCGATGATGTCGAAAAGCGTTGCCGCGTCGCGCGAGTCCTGCATGCCGTGGTCGAAGAGGATGTCGCCGGGGATCGCCCAGCCGTTGGTGCCGTTGTATGCCTCGGCCCACCACCCGTCGAGGACTGAGAGGTTGAGGCCGCCGTTGAGCGCCGACTTCATCCCGCTCGTTCCGCTCGCTTCGAGTGGCGGCCGGGGGACATTGATCCACACATCACAACCCGACACCATGTCCTCGGCGATGGCCAGGCCGTAGTTGTCGAGGAAGGCGACCCGGCTCATCGCGGTCGGCTCCCGTTCGAAGGTGAACAGTCCCTGGGCCCCGTGCTTGGCCTCTTCATCCTGCGGATGCGCCTTGCCCGCAAACACCATCTGCGCCGGGCGATCCTTGTTGTCGAGGACGCTGAGGGCTCGCGCGGGGTCGAGCGTGAGGATCTGGATGCGCTTGTATCCGGCGAGACGGCGGGCGAACCCGAAGGTCAGCGCATGCTCATCAAAGCCATGCTCGGCGGCCTCGACATACCAGCGCGGCTCATCGCGGGCGAGCCGGTTGGCGACGCTGTTGACGCGAACGTGCTGGACGAACTCGGCCCGCAGCGCGTTGCGCACCGCCCACAGCTCCTCGTCCGGGATGTCGTCGACACCGCGCCAGGTGTCCGGATCGGCAGCACGCGCCTCCCATCCCGCGCCGAGGTAGCGATCAAGCAGGTCGCGCATCCGGGGGACCGTCCACGTCGGTACGTGCACGCCGTTGGTGACGTGTCCGATCGGGACCGTGTCAGCGGGACGTTCGGGGAAGAGCGACTGCCACATCTGACGGGCGACCTCGCCGTGGCGGCGGCTCACGCCGTTGCGCGAGCGGCTCATCTTGATGCCGAGCGGCGTCATCACGAACTGCTCGTGCGGATTGTCCGGCCGGGTGCGGCCGAGATGGAGGAAGCCCTCGAGGTCGAGCCCGGCCTGCTCGGGATAGTCACCGAGGACCTCGACGATCTCGCTCACGTCATAACCCTCGTTGCCCGCACTCACCGGTGTGTGCGTCGTGAAGACGGTCCGCTCGCGGGCCGCGGTGAAGGCCTCGTGGCGGGAACGACCGAGCGCTATCTCGCGGCGGGCCATCTCCAGGGGTGCCAGGGCGGCGTGGCCTTCGTTGAGGTGGACGACGCTCGGCTCCATTCCCATGGCGTCGAGGACACGCATCGAGCCGATGCCGAGGAGCGCGTACTGGGCGAGCCGGGTGGGCCGGTCGGCGACGTAGAGACGGCTGGTGATCCACTGGTCGATTGCCGAGTTCTCCGGGCGCTGCGCGTCGAGGAGGTAGAGCGGTGTGCGACCGATGTCGAGGCGCCAAACCTGCACGACGACATCGCGCCCGCGCAGCGGCACGGTCACGGTCAGCGGGGTGTCTCCGTTGTAGACAAGTGCGGCAGGAACTCGCTCAGGATCGACCTGGAGCCAGTACTCGAGCTGATACCCGGAGCGGTCCATGCGCTGCTGGAAGTATCCCTGGCGGTAGAGGAGGCCGACACCCACCATCGGCAGCGCCATGTCGGACGCCTGTTTGAGGATGTCGCCCGCGAGCACACCGAGGCCGCCCGCGTAGATCGGCAGCGAGCGGTGCACGGCGAACTCGGCGCAGAGAAACGCGACCGGCCGTGTCGGTGTCGCCTTCCCTTCCATCGGTGACCGGCCGAGCTCGTAGTCGAGTATCCCCAGCAACTCTGCGAGCCGGTGCAGCAGTGTCGTGTCGGCTGCGGCACGCTCGAGGGTCGCGGAGGACGTCTCATCGAGCATGCGGATCGGGTTGTTGTTGCTCGCCTCCCAGCGGACCGGGTCGATCGCCCGGAAGACGTCGTCGCCGCCGTTCCACCACGACCACATGTAGTTGTATGCGAGTCGCGCCAGCGGAGCGAGCGGTGACGGCAGCCGCACGGCGAGATCCGCGGCCGCGCGGGCGACATCCTCGCGACCGTCCGCGCGGGTTGCCGTGATCAGCTCGGTCACTGCACGCCCGCCTCGGTGAGCGCCTGCCGCAACGCCGCAACGCCGCCCTGCGGCCCACCCTGGTGGCGGAAGACGGCCGTGCCGGCCACGAGCACATCGGCGCCCGCATCGACGCACGCCTTGGCGTTGGTGGCGTCCACGCCGCCATCGACCTCGATTTCCGTGTCGAGGCCCTGACGTTCGACCTCGCGGCGGAGGGACTCGACCTTCTTCAGCATGCGCGGTATCAGCGACTGGCCCCCGAACCCGGGATCGATGGTCATCACGAGCGCGAGGTCACACGACTCGAGAATGTCGTCGAGCGTCGACGCGGGTGTGCTGGGGTTGATCGCCGCGCCGGAGCGGCAGTCGAGTCCGCGGATGGTGGACAGCGTCCGGTGCAGGTTGGGACACACCTCGTAATGCACCGTCATCGCGTCCGCTCCTGCGGTTGCGAAGGTGCCCAGGTGCGCGTCCGGATTGACGATCATGAGATGCACTTCGAGCGGCAGCGAGGTCGCCCGCCGGAGCACCCGGACCGTGTCAGTGCCGAAGGTGAAATTCGGTACGAACACGCCGTCCATCACATCGATATGGATGCGTTCCGCGCCGCTGCCCTCCAGGTCGTGCGCAGCCTTCGCTATCTGTCCGAAATCAGCGGCGAGCAGGCTCGGCGCAATTCGGATCGCATCTCGGCAGGGCTTCCACGTCGATCGCGGCATCCCGCGGATTCTGGCAGACGCAGGTCAAGAGGCTGCCGGAATTGTCCGAGCCGTCACGCCCCTGCTGCAGCGGCGTCGAGGAACCAGGTGAGCGTCCCGTCGGTCGGGTGGACGCGCGAGGCCGGGACTTCACCACGCGCCGTGGCGAGCAATGCCTCGTGCTTGGCTGCTCCCGTGACCATGAACGCGACGGCTGCGGCGGCGTTGATGGCCGGATAGGTCAGCGTGATTCGATCGAACGGCTCGTAGTCGGCGAGGCCACGCGTCGCCCACCGGTCGGTGACCTCCAACGCGGGCGTTCCCGGAAAGAGTGACGCGGTGTGTCCGTTCTCACCAAGCCCGAGCAGGATCACGTCAAGGCGGGGTGCGCCACCTGGGCCCGAGGGCAAGGACCCCGCCATCAGGGCCGAATACTCAATTGCCGCGGCGTCGAGGTCCGAGCGCTCGCCGGGCATGCGGTGGACGTGTCCGGGGTCGATGGGCACATGGCTCAGCAACGTGGTCATTGCGAGGTGGTAGTTGCTCGCCGGATCGTCCGGCGGGCAGGCGCGCTCGTCCGCGAAATAGACGTACCACGATGCCCAGTCCATCCGCTCCCGCCATTCCGGACCGGCGAGGATCTCGTTGAGCAGGCGCGGCGTGCTGCCGCCCGAGAGCGCTATCGAGAACGCACCGTGATCAGCAGTGGCTCGACGGCTCTGGGCCTCGATCCACGTCGCGACGGTCCCGGCAACCTCCTGCGCGGTTTCGCTGACAAGACGCTCGCCGGCGAGCACGTCGAGGGAATTCGCGGTCACGTCAGGGGACATGCCAGGCGCGTCCGTCGCGGGCCATGAACTCTTGTGATTCCTCCGGCCCCCATGTCCCGGCAGGATAGTTCGGGCAGTTGGTCCGGTCGGGTGGATGTGCACGCCAGCCGTCGAGGATCGCGGTGCAGAACCGCCACGCCTCCTCGACCTCGTCCTCGCGCGCGAAGAGAGTCGGGTCGCCGAGCATGCAGTCGAGGAGAAGGCGCTCGTACGCATCCGGCGACTGCTCGCGGAAGGCGGTCCCATACATGAAGTCCATGTTCACCGACTCGATGCGCAGGGCCTGCCCGGGAATTTTCGCGCCAAAGCGGAGCGTGATTCCCTCGTCGGGCTGGATGCGCAGGATGAGCAGGTTGGGCTCGATACCGTCCTCGGGCACCGCGCCGGCGGCGAGCGGCACGCTGCCGGCGAAGGGGGAATGGGGCACGCGGCGGAACTGGATGACGATCTCTGTCGAGCGCTTCGGCAGCCGCTTACCGGTGCGCAGATAGAACGGTGTTCCCGCCCAGCGCCAGTTGTCGATGTCGACCTTCAGCGCGACGAACGTCTCGCGAAGTGAGTCGGGCGCGACGCCCTTCTCCTCGCGGTAGCCGGGGACGGGCTGACCGTTGATGTATCCGGCGGAATACTGGCCCCGGACCGAGTGGGAGAGCGCGTCATCGGGATGAATCGGTCGCACCGCGCGGAGCAGCTTGACCTTCTCGTCGCGAACCATCTCTGCCTGAAAGTTGGACGGTGCCTCCATGCCCACGATTGCAACCAGTTGCATGATGTGGTTCTGCACGATGTCGCGCAGCGCGCCGGCTTCCTCGTAGTAGGACCCACGTCCTTCGACGCCGATCTCCTCGGCAACCGTGATCTGCACATGGTCGATGTACTGCCGGTTCCACAGCGGTTCGAAGATCCCGTTGGCAAAGCGGAAGACGAGCAGGTTCTGGACGGTTTCCTTACCGAGGTAGTGGTCGATGCGGTAGATCTGCTCCTCGACGAATGCCGCGTGCAGGCCTGCGTTCAACGCACGCGCCGTCGCGAGGTCTCGCCCGAATGGCTTCTCGATGATCGCGCGCACGAAAGTTCCAGGCGCCTGGGTGGTCAGTCCCGCGGCGTTGAGCTTCTCCGCAAGCGGCAGGACAGCATTCGGTGGTGTGCTGAAGTAGAGGAGTCGGTTGCCGGCGGTGCCGCGATCGCGGTCGGCTTCATCGAGCACGCTCTTGAGATGATCGAAACCATCCGCGGCATCCAGGTCATACATCGCGAAGCGCAGCCCCGCCGCAAACCGCTCCCAAACGTCCTCGCGAAGAGGAATACGTCCGTATTTCTCGACGCCCTCGCGCATGTCCGCGCGAAACTCCTCGTCGGACAGAGCACTGCGCCCAGCGCCGACGACGGTGAAGCCTGCCGGGAGGCTGCCCTCAGCGAC
The DNA here is from genome assembly GCA_003132805.1 of Candidatus Dormiibacterota bacterium. Classification (GTDB taxonomy): domain Bacteria; phylum Chloroflexota; class Dormibacteria; order Aeolococcales; family Aeolococcaceae; genus Palsa-851. The sequence goes on from PKYW01000067.1 coordinate 11,360, forward strand.
GAGCGCGTAGAGCGCAGGAACGAGCTTGCGCTTGGTGAGGTCGCCGCTGGCGCCAAAGATGACCACGCAGAAGGGGACCGGTGTCCGCGGCACGCGGCGGCGCTCCTGGAGCGGGTGTACCGCGGTCAGTGTGATGCCGGTGTCCCCGCAGGAGCCTCGGCTTTCACCGGGTGCCCACCGAATTCGTTGCGCAGTGCCGCAATCACCTTGTTGCCGAACCCGTCGGGAAGACGCGACTGGTACCGCATGATCAGTGAGGCAGCAAGCACGGGACTGGGAACTGCCAGCTGCATTGCCTCCTCCATGGTCCAGCGGCCCTCGCCGGAGTCGTCCACCCAGCCACGCAATTCCTGCAACTGCGGATCGCGTGCGAATGCCCGTTCCGCGAGCTCGAGAAGCCACGAGCGCACCACGCTCCCCTGGTTCCAGAGATGGGCGATGCCGTGCAGGTCCAGCTCACCGAAATCCGGCTTGGCCTGCATGATCGCGAAGCCCTCGGCGTATGCCTGGAGCATTCCGTACTCGATGCCGTTGTGCACCATTTTCACGAAGTGGCCTGCGCCCGCGGGCCCGACGTGGAGGAACCCGTCGGGTGGCGCCAGGGTGGTGAAGATCGGGAGCCAGTGGTCGACGGTTTCCTTGTCACCGCCTGCCATGAGGCAGTACCCGACCTCGAGACCCCAGACACCCCCGCTGGTTCCCGCGTCGATGTAGCCGATCCCGCGCTCCGCGCTCTTCGCGGCTCGAGCGACTGAGTCGTGATAGTTGCTGTTGCCACCGTCGATGATGGTGTCGCCCTTCTCGAGCAGCGACTGCAGCGCGGAAACGGTGTCATCAGTCACCTTCCCCGACGGCACCATGATCCAGACGCCGCGTGGCTTGTCGAGTGCGGCGACCAGCTTGTCGAGACTGTCCGTCGTGGTGGCGCCGAACGCCTCAACGCTCGCGCGCGCGTCCGGGTTGGGGTCGAACGCGACGACCGTATGGTCACCGTCGCGGCGGAGCCGGTGCACCATGTTGGCGCCCATCCTGCCGAGCCCGACAAAGCCGATCTGCATGGTCGTGAATCCTCGGTGTGTGGCTGCGCTCAGTGCGCTGCCGTGGTTGCGCTGACTGCGTCGGTGAGGCTTGCGAGCCCTGAGTCGAGGTTGCCGGCGATGTGCACGCGCACGACCCGCCGGCCGTGATTGCGCAGCGACTGAAGGTCACCGGCTGCCTCTGCGCGCTTGAGGACCGAGAACGTGTACGGCGCGCCGGGAATGGCCACGTCGGTGCCGTCGTCGGCGGTGATCTGGATGTACACGCCGGTGTTGGGACCGCCCTTGTGCAGCTGGCCGGTGCTGTGCAGGAAGCGGGGACCGAAGCCGAGTGTGGTGGCGATCTTTCGCGAGTCGCGGATCGCGACGCGCAGGTGCTGCAGCGCCGCCTCGTTCGCGTCATCGGGGGTCACGTATGCCATCAGCGCGACGTAGTCACCGGGGTTCGCGGTGTCGAGATGCGCTGCGAGCGCTCCTGACGCGCTGGTTCCGGACGCGTCGCCGTACACACGGAGCGCCCCGTCGGTCACCGCGGCAGCCTCATCGGGCAACGAGCCGGTCTGCTCGTACTGCTGGAGCACGGCCTTGGTGTTGTCCTTCGACTCCTGGACGTTCGGCTCGTCGAACGGGTCGATGGCGAGATGTGCGCCCGCGACCGCGGTGGCGAACTCCCAGCGGAAGAACTCGGCGGCGAGGTCGTACTTGTCCTCGAGGTCGAAGGTGACCACCGGGTGTCCGGCGGCCTTCAGGGCCGAGATCGACTGATCGAACGCAGCGTCGTCGCCGATGCGCAGTGCGACAAACAGTCGGTCGTCGGAGTAGACGTCGGGCGTGCCGATCGGCTCGTCTCCAATCGGAATGATCCCTTTGCCTTCCTTGCCTGTGCTCTCCGCGATGAGCTGCTCTGCCCACAACGAGTAAGCGCCGATCGCTTTCGGCGCGAGGATCGTGACCTTGTCGCGTCCCAGGTCGTGCAGGGCGCCCATGACGGTGCCGAGGCTGAGGCCGCAATTGAGATCGCCGGACACGCCGGCCATGCACGTCCTGCGCATGTTCCCGGCACGCTCCAGGAGCCGCTCGATGTCGATGCCGATGATCGCGGCGGGGACGAGACCGAACATGCTCAAGGCCGAGTAGCGGCCGCCGATGTCGGGCGGGTTCTTGTAGAGATGTCGGAATCCGCGCTCCCGAGCGAGGTCGGCCAGCGACGTTCCGGGGTCGGTGATGGCGATGAAGTGTGAGCCGGTGTCGTCGCCGACCGTTTGGGTCAGCACCCAGAAGTGCGCCAGGTGGGAAAGCGTCTCAATGGTCGTCCCCGACTTGCTCGAGACGATGTACCCCGTCTTCGCGGGGTCGAGCGCGCCGGTCACACGCATGATCGCGAGAGGATCGGTGGTGTCGAGCACATGCAGCGTCGGCTGTCCCTCGGCGCTTCCGAAGGACAGGCGCAAGACCTCGGGACACAGGCTCGATCCGCCCATGCCGAGCAGGACACAGTCACGCCATCCGGCCTCTCGGACCTCGACGGCGAGGGCCTGCAGCGCCGGGAGGCGCTCATGCATCGCGCCGATGACATCGAGCCACCCGAGCCGGTTGTTGATCACCTTCGCGTGCGCTGCATCACCGGGCTTCCAGAGATTCGGGTCGCGGTGCCAGATGCGTGTGGCGACCTCGGACGCGGCCGGTGTGTTGAGCGGCACCGCGGTCGCTCCCGTGTCGATGTGCTGACGCTTCGTGTAACCGGAGCCGAACGAATCGATCTTCTCGGCAATGCCGCGGATCAACGCGTCGTACGAGTCGGCGAACTGCTTGACGCCGTCATCGAGCAGCTGCTGCGTGACGGCATCCATGTCGATCCCGACCTCGGCGAGCTGGTCCATCACGCGGTGAGCGCCGGCATAGTCGGACTTGACGGTGTCGCCGGCAACGACGCCGTGGTCCTTGAACGCCTCGATGGTCGCGGGCGGCATTGTGTCCACGGTGTCCGGACCGATCAGCGCTTCGGCGTAGACGACGTCGCGGTAGTTCGGATTCTTGGCGCTGGTGCTTGCCCAGAGCGGCCGCTGGACGTGTGCACCAGCGGTGCGCAGCGGTGCGAAGCGATCGCTGCCGAATCGCTGCTCGAACAGCTCGTAAGCGAGCACCGCGTTGGCGATTGCGGCCTTGCCGAACAGCCCCTCGATCTGGGCGTTGCCGGGATCTGTTGCGAGCTTCTGCTCGAGCAGCTTGTCAACCAGCGTGTCGACCCGGCTCACGAAGAACGACGCAACCGAGTGCACATCGAGAGACTCGCCGTTACGACTGCGGTCCTCGAGCGCCGTGATGTACTGATTGATGACGCGGTCGTGCATCGCCAGCGCGAAGATGAGCGTGATGTTCACGTTGCGGCCGTCCGCGAGCGTTCGGTGGATGGCCGGCATGCCTTCGAGCGTTGCCGGGATCTTGATCATGAGGTTCGGCCGGTCGACACGCTCCCACAGCGAGCGCGCGGTGGCGATGGTCGCGTCCGTGTCGTGGGACAGCGCCGGCGGCACCTCGAGGCTGACGTAGCCGTCGGCTCCGGAGGTGCGCTCGTGCACGGGACGGAGGATGTCGGCGGCGTGCTGGATGTCGCTGATTGCCAGCTCGGTGAAAACATCCTGAGGATCGTCGATCCCGGACGAGATCAATTCGCGGATCTGGTCGTCGTAGAGCGAACCCTCCGCAATCGCCTTCTGGAAGATCGTCGGGTTGCTCGTCAGGCCGGTGACGTTCTCGTCGGCCACGCGTTGTTCCAGCTGGCCGGTGGTCACCAGCTCGCGGCTGATGAAGTCGAGCCATACCGACTGCCCGTGTTCGCCGAGCTGCTGCAGCGGATTGCTCATCTAGCGGGCCTCCGCGAGAGCGCCGACAAGGGTGTTCACCGCTGCGACGATCGCGTCGGCGTCGATGCCGGCGGCAGCCATCAGCTCCTCAGGGCTGGCGGAGCCGGGAAGATCGCGCACGGCGAGATGGGTGACGCGTGGCGGATTGTCGTCCAGCGCGAGCGCCTCCATCACTGCGGCGCCCAGTCCGCCTTGCGGATAGTGATCCTCGACGATGACGAAGCGTCCCGCTGTTGCGTCACTGGCCGCGCGCAGCGTGACGATGTCGACCGGCTTGACGGAGTAGAGATCGATGACGCGGCAGGCGGTGCCGCTCTCGGACAACCGCTCGGCCGCGGCGATGCACGCGTGCAGGGTCACGCCGGCGCCGATCAGGGTGACGACGTCGTTGCCGGACTGACGGATCACCTTGGAACCACCGATGGGGAATTCCTCGTCGTTCTCATAGATGACGGGGTATGCGCCGCGCGTGGTGCGGACGTAGCTGATGCCGCCGAGATCGGCCATCTGGGCGATGAGCTTCGCCGCGGAGACGGCATCACTTGGATACAGCACCGTCGATGTGTGCACAGCGCGCAGCGAAGCGATGTCCTCGAGCGCCATCTGGGACGGACCGTCGGCGCCGATCTCGCACCCCGCGTGCGAGCCGGAGAGGCGAAGGTTCACCTGGGAAATCCCCGCCATGCGGACGAAATCGTATGCGCGAGAAAAGAACGCCGCGAACGTGGACGCGAACGCGGTGTATCCACGCACCGAGAGGCCGACCGCGCTCGCGACCATCTCCTGCTCCGCGATGAACATCTCGAAGAAGCGGTCGGGGTAGGCGTCCTTGAACTCGTCGGCGTGAGTCGAGTTGCTCACCTCGCCGTCGAGTGCCACGACCTCATGCCGGGCTCCGAGCGCGCGCAGCGTGTCGCCATACGCCTTGCGCGTCGCCACCTTGTCGCCGATCTTGTACGTCGGGAGGGTGAGCGGTGTGTCGGCCGCGTTGAGCTGAAACGATTCGAGCGGCTCGGGCGGACGGACGTCGATGCGCAGATCGCGCTCGCCGCCGAGCTCCGCGATCGCGCGTTCGGCCATGTCGGGTGGCAGCGCCTTGCCGTGCCACCCTTCCTTGTTCTCGATTTCCTTGAAGCCCTTGCCCTTGATGGTGCGGGCGATCACGACGCTCGGGCGGTCGCCGTCGGAGCGCGCGGAGGCCATCGCCTCGTCGATCTCGGTGAGGTCATGGCCGTCGATGACGATCGCACGGCACCCAAAGGCCTCAACGCGGCGCCGGTAGACCTCGAGGTCCCACTCGTACTCGGTGGGCCCGCGCTGACCGAGGCGGTTGACGTCGAAGATGGCCGTGAGATTGGAGAGTCCGTAATGACCGGCCTTGTCCAGCGCCTCCCAGATCGATCCCTCGGCGAGCTCGCTGTCGCCGCAGAGCACCCAGACGTGGAAGGGGAGGCGGTCGAGATACTTGCCGGCCAGCGCGACTCCCACCGCGATCGCCAGTCCCTGGCCAAGGGAGCCGGTAGCCACGTCCACCCAGGGGATGATCGGAGTTGGATGGCCCTCGAGCCGCGAGCCGAAGGTCCGGTAGGTCATCAGCTCCTCGTCGGTGATTGCGCCGACGGCCTTGTACAGGCCATAGAGGAGTGGCGAGGCGTGGCCCTTCGAGAAGATGAGGTGGTCGTTGTTGGGCAGCTTCGGGTTGGCGAAGTCGTAGCGAAGATGGCGCGCCGCCAGGACCGTGATCAGGTCGGCGGCCGACATGCTGGAGGTCGGATGCCCCGACCCTGCCTTGGTGCTCGCCCGGATCCCGTCGACGCGGATCTGGTTCGCGACCTCGCCCACGAAATCGAGCGCAGGGAGCGCTCCTGTCTCGACGCTGCCGGTCACTGCCATGGATCCACCTCCGTTGAGCCTCTGAACTTGAATCATGCCGCGACCGACCCTGGGGGCGCCGCCCCGTATTGGTTAAGGTCCTATGGGGTACAGTCGGGCTCTGGCGCGCGCCTATAGCTCAGTCCGGATAGAGCGTCTGACTACGGATCAGAAGGTCGGGGGTTCAAATCCTCCTGGGCGCGCCACCCCAGATTCGGGCGAGAGCATGTGAGGTTGTGCACCTGTCGCGCTCCGGACCCCGCCGGTATCCTCGCCACGTGATGTGCCCGCTCAAGGCCGTATGCCCACCGATTGCCCTCCGGTGGTCGATCGCTGCGACGAGTCTCGACGCTGCGATATCGGCAGCCTCCGCCGTGCGATAGGTCAGTGGCCAGCGATCTGCGCGCTGTCGACCAGTCGCCACAACCGGTGACGATCGAACAGCGCACGCTCACCGCACTCGTGCCGAGAGTGATTACGGCCACGCTGGTCGTGCTGATTGTTGCCACCTTTACCTTCAACAACAACGTCACCGGAAGCGTCAACAAACCGGTCTACCTTGCCATCCTTATCGTCGCTGCCGCCATCACGGTTGTCTTCGTGCAATTTAGTCGGCCTCTCCGCGTCGACGTCGTTCTCGCGGTTGCGGCATCGCTTGGTCTCCTCTGGGGGATCTGGACGATCGAACGACCCCAGCTACTCAACTTTGGGTACTGGGAAGGTTTCGGGATCGATGTGGCACTGGCGACGGTGGCCCTGCTGCTCCTTGTCGGCGCGATCTGGCCCCCGCGCCGTCTCACCACGCCGCTCCGCATCGTCCTCGGCATTGTTGTGATCGCCGTATGCCTGTTCGACGCTCTGGGTGCGGTTCGGACACTCGACTACATGCCTGCCGTCAACAACAACCTCAACGAGATCAATGACATCCTTGGGCCGGTCGCCGGCAACGTTCCCGACTCCTCCTTCATCCCGCAATACACCGCGCTCTACGGTTGGCTGCTCGAGCCACTCAAAGGTGTGCTCTCGCCATTGAATCTCGTCAGCGTGATCGCGATCATGCTGACGGGGCTTGGCTTCGTCACCGTCGGTCTCGCAGTCTGGATTGCGAAGCGCGTCCTTGCGGACAAGGGATGGATCCTCGCATTGGCGCTGGTGGTCCCGATCACGTATGTCACGTCCCATGTCACCGGCGACATCAGTTCGATTGGCAGCCTGTTTCAGGAACTTGCAATTCGATTGCTGTCGGGGTTCCTCGTCGCCGCCATCGGACTGCACGATCTCGTCCTCATGTACCGCGGCACGCTGCGTGTCCGGCGACTCGTCGCCATTGGCGCGCTGTGTGGTCTCGTCGCGTGGAACTCCCAGGATTTCGGGTTGGCCGCGATGGCGACCTACGGCCTGATGGTGCTTGTTGTTCCAACGTCATCGATCCGCTGGCGAGCGCTCGGAAGCTGGCTGGCGGGCCTAGCGGTCGGCCTCGCCGTCTATCCACTGTTTCTCCTGGCCATCGGATCGCCACTGAACCTGAGCTTCGTCGGCGCGTTCGCCAAACTCGCCGGATCGGGGATGGGGTCAGCACCCATCCAGGTGCCCGGGCCAGTGCTTGTCGTCGTGCCGATCATCATCTGCGCGACCGCGACGGGCTGGGCGCTGATCGCTGCACGACGGCGCCGGCGGACCTCGGACGACGTGCTGCTCAATCGAGCAGCGATCGCCCTGGCATTCGTCGGAACATGGTCCACCGCAGGGCTGGCGTACTACATGAATCGCGGTTACGCCGCCGCACAGCTGCAAACGATGCTCCTGCCCTGCGGCGTGTGCGTGGCCTGCTTGGCGTCAATCGCGCTCCACACCAAGGAGTTTGCCAAGGCTCGAGACGCGCGAGGCGACACGACGGCATGGAGCGGCCTGTTCGGCAAAGTGTCGCTGTTACCTGTCGGCGTCTTTGTCTGCCTCTGCCTTGCATCGGCGTTGCTAGCCCCCGAGCCGACCCTGGCGAGCACGGAGCTGCTCCATCCACCGGCGGGCGGCGGCTTCACCTCATACGATCTGCCCCAGGTCGTTGCGACTGTGAGCCGGGCGCGCACGTACACAGCCGGCAAACCAGGATCACTGACATACCTTGGTGAGAGCTTCAACTACGTGGCCCTCGCATTGCGCGTGCCGAGCGGGGCGGTGCTGTTTCCGTATGCGCTCTCATCCGCGAGCGATCGGAGCGTGATTCAAATCGAGTGCCAGTACCTCGACGACCATCGCTCACGATGGCTGGTGCTTTCGTCAAATGCGGTCGCCGCGTTTGGCACCGGTGTCTGCGGGCTGTATCACGCCGTCAGCCTTCAGGGTGTCGGATACGGCCAGCTCCAGGAGTTGAAGTAACTCGCTGGTCAGTGGTGGGTCGGGACAGCGATACGCAGCATGCTGGGCGTCTGGCGAATTGGTGCCAGCGACACGATGGAACCGAGCGTCGCTACGACGACCAGCGTTGTGGCGACGACCCACCCCAGTGGAACCGCAACGGTGATCATCGAGACGAGGCCGGCGGCCGTGATCACGAACCAGGCGGCTCCGACGGCACCCACGGAGGGACGCGTTGCCAGGTCTGTTGACGTTCGCGACGCAGCCCACGCGAACATCCACACCGCTACCGGCGCAAGCATGGACGTGTCGTGGACCAGCGCATGTGGCGCCGCGAGGAGCGACAGCACTGCCGCCGACGCCAGCGCAACCTCAAGCCGTCCGTTGCGGTGCCGGACCGCGCTGCCGAGCCACCATCCCACTGCACAGGCAATGAGAGCGGCAACGCCGGTGACGACGTAAGTGGCTGAGGAATGGCCGAAAGCGAGTGCCGGGAGGCTGACAAAGCTGGAGTACGTCGACAGGGCCCATTGGCTCTGCGACGTCACCGCGAGGTGAATGAAGCCGGTGAGCCCCTGAGGACCGGCCACCGCGACGTTGGCCAGGACGGCCGTCACTGCGCCGGCGAGGGCGCCGCCGAGCAGCCGGCGGTCGCGCCATCCCAGGAGAAACGCGCCGAGGACGAGTGCCAGGTGGGGTTTGGTCAGTCCAGCGGCGAGGACCAGGACGAACGCGCCGCTGGCGAGTTTCCCCGACCGCCATTGCCGGTACGCCAACGCCAAGCCGAGCGCAAGAAACGGCGTCCACTGGGCCTCCACCACCACGCCGTATGTACCGGCTCCCGCCATCGCCGCGAGCACGGCCGCGTCCTTCCAGCGGTGTGGAGTCGACGACGGCCACGGAGCACTGCGGACCACGATCAGCACGGCAAGGAGAAGGAGGGCGAACTCGAACATGCCCCAGACGTGATAGGCGACATCGAGCGGGAGCAAGGTCAGCGGGACGAGGATTGCCGCGGCCGCGGGAGGGTCGACGAAGGGGAGGTTTCCGATCCGATCGGGAAACACGAGCGCCGCGTGCATCGACTCCTGCAGTGCGGGGTTGTAGATCCCGGCACCATGGCCCTCACGGAGCAGCGTCGCGGCACCGTAGAAGCTGGTGAAGTCGCTCTCGCCAATGCTCTTGGGTGAGACGTGCGCGCCGGCGAGCAGGTAACCGAGGGTCAGGGCGCCCGCAAAAAGGATGACCCAGCGAATCCGAACGTGCGTGAGGCAGGACTCCACCAATGACTCCGACATCCCAGGCACAGGGAACCATGGGCGGTTCACGCCCGAGAGGGCGCGACCATCCCGTCACAGACCGCCTAAGCTCACGTTCATGAAGGGCCAATGCCGGTGATCGGGTTCGGCTTCGCCGTGATTCCCCTCCTCCTCTTCAGCGCGCTCTGGGTTGGGGCCTTCGTGTTCTGGATCGTGGTCATCGTCGAGGTGGCGAAGATCCCCGACATGCAGTTCCGGGCGGCCGGCAGCGAGAAGATCGTGTGGCTGCTGATCGTGATCCTCGCCGGCATCATCGGCAGCCTCGTCTGGTGGTTCGCCAAACGCGACGACGTGTTGCGCCGCGCGGGCAGCGTCCCGCCGCCGCCGCCCGGTTGGTACCCGGAGGGCGCCACTGGAACCCTGCGCTGGTGGGACGGATTCAGGTGGACCGACATCCGTCATTTCCCTCCTCCCACCTCATAGCGGGATCCGCGTAACCAACTGCCTCGCGGGCCGTTTGAACGAGCGCTCAAGCACACACTCCCAGTGGAGGGTTCCCCCAGTGACTCGGGTTCTCAAGCTCGCGGCAGCAGCCACCGGCGCCGCAGTCATCGCAATCGCAGCATTCCTCCTGCACCCGCGTTCGGGAGCCCGCCGCCGGGCAGCCGCTCGTCGCGCCACCGTCGGCGTCGCCAATCTGGTCGGGTCGGCCGTCGACAAGCGCCCGCGCCGGGCGTCAACCAGCTGGGACGAGACGCTCGCCAACCGCGTCCGCGTTGCTCTCTCGCTGGGCTTTGGCGACCTGGCGACCGGCATCGAGATCCGCGCCAACCGTGGCGTGATCACGCTGCGCGGTGAGGTCGACGAGCTGACCGACATCACCCGATTCGAGATCGCCGTCCGTGAGGTCGGCGACGTCGTGGACGTGGACAATCTGCTCCGGCTCCGCATGCGCGATCAGCGGCCCCGCGTCCTCACCGCGTAGCCGGTCCACCGCGCAATCGGCGACACTCCGCTCGTGTCGCTCGCCTTCGACCCGCCCCTCGAACCGATGCTGGCTCGAGCCGCTGCGGACATCCCGCGCGACGGGAGCTGGCTCTACGAGCCGAAGTGGGACGGATTCAGGGCGATCGTGTTCCGCGATGGACCCAAGGTCCACATCGCGAGTCGGAACGCCCTCGCCCTCGAGCGGTACTTCCCGGAGCTGATCGAGCCGCTGAAAGCCGCGCTGCCGGAGCGCTCCATCGTCGACGGCGAGGTGGTCATCGCGACGGATCACGGGCTCGACTTCGATGCGCTGCAGCAGCGCATTCACCCTGCCGCATCGCGGGTGCTCATGCTGTCCGAGAAAACGCCTGCGTCAGTGGTCCTCTTCGATCTCCTGGGGCTGGACGCGGACGACCTGCGCGAACGGCCGCTTGTCGAGCGGCGACGCAGCTTGATGAAGGCCGTCAATTCCAGCCCCACCGTGGGCGTGACGCCGCAGACCGCTGACCCGGATGAGGCGACCACATGGTTCACCCGCTACGAGGGGGCCGGGCTCGACGGTGTCGTCGCCAAGGATCCTGCCGGCACGTACCGCCCCGGCGAGCGCCGCTGGATGAAGATCAAGCACCTGCGTACCGTCGACTGCGTTGTCGGCGGCTACCGCATCGCCAAGGACGGCAAGGGCATCGGCTCCCTGCTTCTGGGCCTCTACGACTCCGACGGCGCGCTCCACCACGTCGGGCACACCTCGTCGTTCGATGCCGCTGAGCGGCGCGCGATCCTCGCGCAACTGCAGCCGCTCGTCGGCGGCGAGAGCTTCGGTCACGGGCGGACGCCGGGTGGCCCGAGCCGCTGGCAGCGCGCCGCCGACAGCGACTGGACGTCAGTGCGCCCCGAGCTCGTGTGCGAGGTGTCATTTGATCACCTGCAGAGCGGCCGCTTCCGGCACGCCTCGCGGTTCCTTCGCTGGCGTCCCGACAAGGATCCACGCTCCTGCGACTTCGATCAGCTGTCCCCTCCAGAGGAGTTCTCTCTAGACGACATCCTCGTAACGCGCAGTGGTTGAGACACAGAGGGCGTAAGGCGGCAGGGGGCGGGCGGAGCTCAGCGAATTTGACCGCTCCCGAGTGAGCGCGACAATCTGCTTGCGCGAAGGAGGGAGCGGACAAGCTGAGCACAGCGTAGCCCGCCCCCTGCCGCCAGACCACAGCGCGTCGTAAGACGAACCCACGAACTCGCGCAACGAGCGTAGAGTGCCCCCGCGGTCATGGCCGGTACTGATTACAGCTCATACCTGCGCATCGACGAGCTTCTCAACCTCCAGCACCCTCTTACGGAGGGGGCGCACGACGAGATGCTTTTCGTGGTCATTCATCAGGCATATGAGCTCTGGTTCAAGCTGATCCTTCACGAGCTTGACTACGCGGTGACCGAGCTCGAGGCCGGGCGTCCGCAGGGAGCGATGGCGCCGCTTCATCGCGCAGTCCGCGTCGACGAGTTGCTGATTGCGCAATTGCGCGTGCTCGAGACCCTCACCCCCGAGGGATTCCTCGAATTCCGTGATCCGCTCAAACCGGCATCGGGACTGCAGTCGGGACAGTTCCGAGCCATCGAGGTGCTCGGCGGTTTTGACGGGGCAACTCCCGCCGGCACCTCCCCACTGTCCGATCACGACCAGGCGGAGCTGCGCCGGCGCGCCGGTCTGCCGACCCTGTACTCGGCTCTGTGCGCCTCACTGCGCGGGTACGGATTCGACGCGCCCGACGGGAACAGCGCGGAGCTTCGCGAGCGCCGTCTCGATGCGCTCGCGGCGCTGTATCGAGACCACGCCACTCCAGAGCGTGCTGTACTGCACCGCGTGTGTGAGTTGTTCCTCGACCACGACGAGGCCATCGCTCGATGGCGCTTCCACCACACGCTCATGGCGGCGCGCGAGATCGGCTCGCGACCGGGCACCGGAGGCGGAGGAGTCGCGTATCTCGACAGCACCATCGCCCGGCGGTTCTTTCCGGAGCTCTGGGAGGTTCGCAACCGCCTGTGACGCCAGAGCTTCCAGACAACCTCGACCGTAACGCGTGCGCCGCGCTGGATGCGCAGGATCCGCTCACGGGGTTTCGCGATCGCTTCCTCAGCGATGCGGCGACCATCTACCTCGACGGCAACTCGATGGGACGTCTCCCAAAGGAGGCCTTGCCGCGTCTCCGGGAGATGGCCGAACACGAGTGGGGAAACATCCTCGTGCGCGGCTGGACAGAGTCGGGATGGATGGAGTCGCCGCTGCGCGTTGGTGATCGCATCGCTCAGATGGTGGGTGCCTCACCGGGAGAGGTGCTGGTCGCTGATACGACATCGGTGGGACTGTTCCGTCTGATGACATCGGTGTTGCGAGCCCGGCCGCAGCGCCGCGTGATCGTGACCGAGTGGAGCAATTTCCCCACTGATCTCTACATCGCGCAGGGTGTCGCCGAGCTGCTGGGGTGCGAGGTTCGCGCCGTCGAGCGCGACTCCCTCGGTGACGCGCTCGACACCGACACCGCGCTGCTGATGCTGACCGAGGTCGACTTTCGCACGGGTGCGCGCCATGACATGGGCACGCTCACCGCGGCAGCGCACGCCGCCGGCGCGCTGGTGCTCTGGGATCTGTCCCACTCAGCCGGAGCTGTCGAGGTCCAGCTCAACCACCATCACGTCGACCTCGCGGTGGGATGCGGTTACAAGTACCTCAATGGTGGCCCGGGCTCTCCCGCGTTCCTCTATGTCGCAACCGCACTCCAGCAGGAGCTACGCAATCCGATCCAGGGTTGGCTCGGCCACGACAATCCGTTCCTCTTCGACTCCGAGTACCGGCGCGCCGCCGGGATCCGGGGCTGGATGAGCGGATCACCACCCGTGCTCGCCATCGGCGCGCTCGCTGTGGGTATCGACATTCAGCTCGAGGCCGGAGCACACGCGGTGGGCGCGAAAGCAGGGTTGCTGACCGAGGTCTTCATGAGCCTCGCCCGAACCCGTCTCTGTCCGCTCGGCTTCGAAGTCGCAACGCCCGCCGAGCCCGAGCGGCGTGGCGCCCAGGTGTCACTCCGGCACCCGGATGGGCTTGCCATCGTGCGTGCGGTGGCGGACCGCGGCGTCATCGGCGACTTCAGGCCGCCGGATCTGTGCCGATTCGGGCTCGCTCCGCTGTACACGCGTTTCATCGACCTGTGGGACGCAGTCGAGCGAATCGCGGACGTCGTTGAGACCGGCACGAACCGGCTTGCACAGTATCGCGAGGAAGTCGCGATCCCCTGAGGTCAACTCGACTGCGGCCGCGAGTACACGGCGATCGGCTTGTACACCAACGGGGTTCTCGTGCATTGGTTGTGGCCATGGCACACGTAGAAGCCGAAGATGATCTTGAGATACCCGACGCCTCCGTCGATTGCTCGGAACGTCCAGATCTCCGCTCCTGGAAACCCGCAGAGGGCCTTGACGTGGCATGGAGGGTTCGAGGTCTGCATGAGGATGTTGCTGTTCACCGATTCAATGTCCTGACCCACATTGGGGTGCAGCACGACTTCAAGGGTGATGCCGAGAGGGATGCGAACCTGGGCCGTCGTCAAGGGTTGCAACACCAGGACCGACCCGTCATATCCCTTGATGTCAGATGCGGGGCTTGCGGACGTTGCTTGGGGCACGGGTTGGTGCCGGGTCACAAAGAGCGCGAGGGTTGCGACGGCGCCGAGCGCAATGGGCGCCAGCACTGCGGCGATGACCAGCAGCCACCGCCGCGTCGCGAGCGGGCGCGTGCTCGCGCTCAGCGCCTCGTCGTTTCGTGAGGTGTACGCCATGCTGACCACATTGACCACGCGACGATGAGCACCACCGACGCGACGATGACCCACAGTGCGTAGTTGCTGATCGTCTGCGCGACCGTCACCGCGGGCTGACCGATTGCCCACCCCGCCCCGACGATCAGCCCGATGTATGCGAGCGTGCCGACCAGGTCTGCAACGATGAAGAGAGCAAAGGACATTCCGGCTTCGCCGGCCGCCATGTAGAAGAGCGGCGATGGAGCGGGCAGGAAGGGCGCGAGCACGATCGTCCACACGCCGTACTTCTTGAAGAAGCGCTCACCTCGTGCCGCCCGTTTGCGCCAGCGCGGATCCGACTCGCTCAGGTAATTGATCAGACTGCGGCCGTACCGTTTCCCCGCCCAGAAGAAGAACGGGTCGGTGATCATCGAGATGGGAATGGGCACGATCAACGCCAGGACCAGTGGGGCCTTTCCAACCCTCGCGAAACCGCCGGCCGCAACCATCGAGGCGATGCTGCCGCGGAGCGCGCTCAGGAGCACCGGGTTGCGGCCGAGCAGCAGCGGCGTGAGTGGCAGCCCGACGTAGTAATAAATGGTGTTGGCGATGATCGGCCCAACACAGAGCACGTCCTTGACGCCGATGCGAGGACGAGGCCGGCGGGGCTCCGCCGGGGTGTCGACGATCAACGTGTCGCTGTCCACGTAACCATTGTCACCTCTCTTCCGAGGTGAGGCGTTCAGGCGACGTCGCGAACGGGGGTCTCGAGGACGACCGCAGGTGCTGAATTCCGGCTCTGACCGATCAGGAGGAGCACCACCGCACCGACGATGAGCGTGGCGGCCACCAGCGTGAGCAGGGTCACCTGCTCGCCCAGCACCACGGCCCCGAGCGCGACCGCCACCACCGGATTCACGAACGCGTAGGTGGACGCCGCGGTGACTGAGACGTGGTGGAGGAGCCAGATGTAGGCGACATATCCGACGAGCGCGCCGATGAGCACCAGGTAGACGAAGGCGGCAATCGAGGCGAAGGACATGGTGGCGACATGGACGTGACCAAGCTCGCCGTCGGCGACGCCCGCGATCGTCAGCAGCACGCCGCCGGCGATCATCTCCATGGCGATCGCGGTGAGCGGCTGCTTCGGCGACGGTGCGTTGCGGGCGTACAGCGAGCCGATTGCCCAGAGGATCGGGGCGAGCAGGACGACAAGCGTCTGCCAGTGCCCTGACCCACTGCCACCGGGGCGCACCAGCAGGATGATGCCGGCCAGCCCGAGCGCGATGCCGATCGCGGCGGTCCAGTTGATCCAGCGGCCGCCGAAGGCCGGCGCGAACAGGGCCATCCAGAGCGGCACCGTCGCGATGATGAGCGCGACGAANNAGCAGGCACGCGCCGATGATCAGCGCCGACCGCCAGTGGATGAGCGTCAACCGCTCGCGAGGCACTCCCGGCCGGTGGGTGAACGCCAGGAGCACCAACCCGGCGAGCACGAACCGCGCACCCGACATCAGCAGCGCCGGGATGGTCTCACTGGCGATGTGGATCGTCAGATAGGTCGAGCCCCAGATGAGATAGACCGCGGCAAAGGCGATCACGATCTGTGTTCGAGACGCCTGAGGACGGGGGATCTGGGGCGTGGACACGTTCTGTGTCATTTGTTATGATACAAAGCGATGAACGTACCGATACGTTATCACATCACCGGACGCCGGGCGTCCGAGATCGCGGAGAGCGTCGAGCGCGGTATTCGCGAGGGTGAGCTCACCGCCGGGACGCGCCTGCCCACCGTCCGATCGCTGGCGTCCCATCGCGGGATCAGCACCGCCACGGTCGCATCCGCGTACCGAGAATTGCGCCGGCGGGGACTGGTCGCGGGTGCAGGGCGGCTCGGGACCACCATCGCTCCCCGGGTTCCACCGTCGCCGCGAGGCAGGCCGATCGTGCCGCCGGGGGTCGTCGACCTCCTGTCGGGCAACCCCGACCCCGAACTCCTGCCCGACCTCGGAGCGGCGTTCGCTTCGCTCCCATACGACCCCGTGATGTACGGAGCTGCGGGATCCGACGCGGAGCTGCTCGCCCTGGCTGCGGCCCGTCTCGATCGCGACGGCGTGCCGAGCGACCACATGACCGTGGTCGGGGGTGCGCTCGACGGTGTTCAGCTCGCGCTCATGGCGCATGTGCGCTCCGGCGATCGCATCGCCGTCGAGGACCCGTGCTATCCCGGGATCATCGATCTCGCCTCCGCCCTCGGTCTCACGGTCATCCCCATGGCGATCGATGACCGCGGTCCCAGCCCTGAGGGGCTGGCGCGCGCGCTTCGGGCCGGGGCCATCGCGTGCGCGATCACGCCTCGCGCTCAGAACCCCTATGGGGCGGCGATCGACGCGGAGCGTGCGGAGGAGCTCCGAGGCGTGCTTGCCGCCCACCCGTCGGTGTTGGTTCTCGAGGATGACCATGCCTTTGACATCACAGAACGGCGGTGCCACTCTCTCTGTGAGCCGGGACGGGCTCGGTGGGCGCACCTCCGCTCGGTGTCAAAGTCGCTGGGACCCGACCTCCGCCTCGCGATCATGTCCGGTGACGCGACCACGGTCGCCCGGGTCGAGGGCCGCCGTCTGCTCGCCGCCGGCTGGGTCTCGCATCTGCTCCAGCGACTCGTGGTACGTCTCTGGACCGACCCCGACGAAGCGCCACGTGCCGAGTCCGTTGCCGCCACCTACACCGCGCGTCGCGACGCGGTCCGTTCCGCGCTGCATGCCCGCGGCATCGAGTCACATGGGCGCTCGGGCCTCAACATCTGGATCCCGGTCGCTCACGAGGACGCCACCGTCGCGGCCTTGCAGGAGCGCGGCTGGGGGGTGCTGGCCGGGGATCGCTTCCGCATCGCCAGCCCACGCGCTATTCGAGTCACGATCTCGCGCCTGGAACCGCACGACGCCGCGCGCTTTGCCGAGGATGTCGAAGCGGCGCTGACCCCACAGCCGTCGCGGCTCAGCTGACAGCGATGGCGGAGATCGAGCCGGAGCACATCCACGAGGACCGGGTGCGCGCCCTCTCCTTCGGAGGTGTCGCCGCCCTCTACGACAAGGCGCGGCCGTCGTACCCTTCCGCCCTCATCGATGCGTTGATGGCGCTCTCGCCGCGACGAGTCCTCGACGTGGGCTGCGGCACCGGCAAGGCGGCGCGGCTGCTCGTCGAGCGCGGATGCGACCTGCTCGGTGTCGAGCCCGACCCTTCAATGGCGGCGATCGCCCGGAGCCACGGGATCACGGTGGAGGAGGCGACGTTCGAGACCTGGGACCCGCAAGGGCGGATGTACGACCTCATCGTGTCCGGCCAGGCGTGGCACTGGGTGGATCCCGAAGTGGGGGTCGCCAAAGCGGGCTCGTTGCTCCATCCCGGGGGGCACCTCGGCGTGTTCTGGAATCGCGGCCGGCCGGACGCTGCCGCCGCCGAAGCGCTCGAGGCGGTGTATCAGCGAATCGCCCCTGAGATCGCCCAGACCAGCGTGGTCATCAAGTCGGGTCACGAACCGGACGATCGATTCCGGGAATTCGCCGCTGGGGGGCTCTTCACGGACATCAAGGGGCGGACCTTTTCCTGGGACGCGGTCTACGACCGGGCGAGCTGGACCGAATTCATCGCCACGCATAGCGACCACGTCCGGCTGCCTGAGACGCAACGACGCGCGCTGCTCGATGCGCTCGGCGACGTCATCGACGCGCTCGGCGGAAGGATGACGTACCACTACTCGACGCTCCTCGTGCTTGCGACACGGAGGACGTGACCACCGCCGTACCATCGGTCGAATGGCCATGGCCGTCGCCCAGCTGAGCGGGCGGAGGTGAGCTACGTCGCCGATCAGGCGCGAGGACTCGGGTTGCGGCTGCTCTCGAGGCGGTGGGACGATCTGCCGCACACCATTGACACGATGGACAGCGCGATCGCAGAGCTTGCGGCACTGCGCCATGTCGCGGTCGATTCGGAGGATATCGAGGCGTTGCAGGAAGTACTTGCGGAGCTCAACGAGATGCGCCGCCAGCTCGAGTCGTGAGCGTCACCGACGGGCTCCAGGTCGCCCTGGGCGCCGTGGTCGTTCTGGTGACGATCTACGACGTGTTCCAGTCCGTGGTCATGCCACGGCCGGCGGTGGGCCGTGTGCGCCTCAGCTTCACGCTCATCCGCGGGGGATGGCGCGCTTGGAGAAAGATCGCGGAGATTCCAAAGAAGCTGCAGATGCGCGAGACGGCGCTTGCCGCATTCGCGCCGATGATGCTGGTCACCCTGCTCGTCATCTGGGGTTTCACGTTCATCCTCGGCTACGCGCTCATCTTCAGCGGACTGCACGCCGGCCTGCAGCCGCAGCCCGATTCATTCGGCACGACGCTGTTTTTCTCAGCCGGCCGTATGCTCGCGTTTCCTGTAGACGGCATCGAGGCGACGGGCATCGCGACACGAACCTTCGCAGCCATCGAGGCGGCGAGTGGCTTTGGTCTCTTCGCGCTGGTCATCAGCCTGCTGTTCTCGCTCTTCAGCTCCTTCCAGCGGCGCGAGACGGCGGTGGTGGCGCTCGATGCGCTGGCCGGCGCACCACCCACCGGCATCCAGTTGCTCGAGACCTGCGCCAAGGACGGCATGCCGCAGCAGCTGATCGCCACCTTCGATGAGTGGCGGATGTGGACCGTTGATGTCATCGAGAGCCACCTGTCGTACCCGCTGCTCTTCTACTTCCGGTCTTCCCACGACAACGAGGCGTGGGCCAATTCCTTCGGTGCCGTCATGGATGCGTCGACCCTGGTGCTCACCACCATTGACGGCGGGCCCGTCGGCCAAGCGCGGCTCATGCACAAGGTCGGCGCCCATTTCGTCGCCGATATGCGCGACCACTTTCGCTACGTCGGAGAACCCGTCGTCGGCGTTGAACGTGAGGAGTTCGATGAGGCGTGCGGACGTCTCGAGCGCGCCGGATACCAGCTCCACAATCCAGACAAGGCGTGGGCGGACTTCAGCATGATGCGCAGCAAGTACGGCGCGTGGCTCAACCAGGTGACCAAGGGCCTGGGTGTTCCGCCGGCACCCTGGATCGGCGATCGTTCATACCTGCCCCACCGCGAGCGCGCACTCCTGGGAGGCGGTCAGCGCCGGGTCGCCTGACCACTGTCGCTGACAAACCCGTCGCACCGGAGTACGGGCAGCGGCGGATAGCGCGGGAAGCGAGCGTCGGTGTCCGCGAGCCCGCAGCGGACGAAGGTGGATCGTGCACCCGGAACGAGTCGCGCGTGGACGCACGATGCACAGAGGCCTGGAGCCGGAGAAGGCGTCGTGCGCACAGGAATATGGTGCACGTGGCGATCGTACGAGCGCTTACCATGCGCGGGCTATGCCCGCACTCACCGTCACCGAGCACATCGACAAAGCCATCCGAAAGATCGACAAGTCCACCGCGATCGACCACTGGGACCGGAACCTCGGGCGCTACGACGCCGAGGAGTTGATGTCCGAGGTGCTCGGTCGAAAGCTCACTGCTTCGCTCCTCGAGCGAACCCTTGACGGCACATCAAAGAAGCGATATGCGGCGATGGTGGCGCGCCGTGTCAAGGGTGAGCCCATCCCGCGCATCAAGGGACACTACGAGTTTCGCGGACTCGATCTCCTGATCAGGGACAACGTTTTCGTGCCGCGGGCGTCGAGCGAGTTGCTGGCGAAGGAGGCGATCAGGGCGCTGCGCCGGCACCGCGGGAAGCGCGTTGCGGTGGACGTCGCGACCGGCGCCGGGCCTGTCGCCCTCGCGGTTGCCAACGAGGTTCGCGACTCGGACGTGTGGGGTGTCGATATCTCGACCGACGCGGCCGCACTCGGCAAGGACAACGCGCGCCGGCTCCGGCTCGACAATGCGCACTTCCGCGCGGGTGACCTCCTCGACGCGCTGCCGAGACGGCTGCGCGGGACGATTGGTGTCTTCACCATCCATCCGCCGTATGTGCTTCGCCGCGACCTAAAGGAGCTACCGCGAGAGATCCGCGAGTTCGAGCCGATCGTGTCGCTCACCGACGGTTCCGATGACGGGCTCGGTCTGGTGCGCAGGCTCGCCACAGAAGCGCACGAGTGGTTGAAGCCGGGTGGCGTGTTGCTCGTCGAGGTTGGAACGTACCTGTCGCGGCGAACGCAGGCGACGCTTCGTGCCGCCGGCCTCGTCGACGTGACGTGGACCAAGGATGACCTCGGCGTCACTCGCGTGGTGTCCGGCCGGACTCCGCGGCGCGCCTGACCGGTCAGTGGTGGAAGCGCTGCCGCTCGTGGTGCGGCTGCGTGGCGGTGGTATGTTTCAACAGGCTGACCTCGCGTTTGAGGTCGTCGACGAGGAGGTCGGCGAGGTCACGCGAGAACCCGTTGCGCACCACCACCCGGAGCACGGACGTGTTTTCGAGGTTGGCGCACAACGAGTACGCGGGCACCTGCCAGCCGCGCTTGCGCAGGGCGTCGGAGACGTCGTACACGCTGTACCCGGCGGCGGGATCGACCGTGAACGCGAAAACCGGAAGCTCATCCCCGTTGGTGAGCAGGTGGAACGGACCGAGCTTGGCGATATGCGCAGAGAGATACAGCGCAGTGTCCTGGCACGCCTGCTGCACGCGCCGGTATCCCTCGAAGCCGAGGCGGATCAGCTGGTAGTACTGCGCGACCACGTTGGATCCCGACCGTGAGAAGTTGAGCGCGAAGGTCGGCATGCTGCCGCCCAGATAGTTGACATTGAAGATGAGGTCCTCCGGCAGCGCCTCGCGATCCCGCCACACCACCCAGCCAACGCCTGGATACACCAGGCCGTACTTGTGTCCGGACGTGTTGATCGAGACCACCCGGTCCAGGCGGAAGTCCCACTCCAGATCGGGCTGCAGGAACGGCGCGATGAAACCGCCCGAGGCTGCGTCGACGTGCACCGGGACGTCCGGGCCTCCGCTCGCCGCCAATTGGTCCAGTGCCGCGGCGATCGCCTGCACCGGCTCGTAGCTGCCGTCCTGCGTCGACCCGAGGACCGCGACAACCCCGATCGTGTTCTCGTCGCAGAGCGGGATCGCCGTTTCGGCCGTGAGGTGGCGACGCTCACCCTCCATCGGCACGTAGCGGGGCTCGACATCCCAGTACCGGCAGAACTTCTCCCAGCACACCTGCACGTTGATGCCCATCACCAGGTTCGGCGTGTCGACCGGCAGTCCGGCGGCGCGCCGTCGCTCGCGCCAGCGCCATTTCAGCGCGAGTCCCGCGAGCATCGCGGCTTCGCTCGAGCCGGTGGTGGAGCAGCCCACCCCTGCATGCGCTCCGCGGGCATGCCAGAGCCCGGCGAGCATGTGGACGCAACGGCGTTCGAGCTCCGCGGTCTGTGGGTACTCGTCCTTGTCGATCGCGTTCTTGTCGAGCGACTCATTCATTAACCGCCGTGCCTGCGGATCCATCCAGGTGGTGACGAAGGTCGCGAGGTTGAGGCGCGCGTTGCCGTCCAGCATCAACTCGTCGTGCACGACCTGATAGGCGGTATCGGGCGACAGCTCTCCATGGGGCAAGTGGAGCTTCGGGACTGCCTGGGTCTCGCCCGCCCGGGCATAGAGGGGGTTGATCGCGATGGTCGCGTCGGCGGCGTCGTGGGCGCGGTGATGCAGCGGCATGGGTCAGCCGGGCGATGTGACGTCGTCAGGGTTTTTCGCAGCCACCTCGCCTGCCAGCGGTGCCTGCCTCCCGGTCAGCTCGGTCGCCGGACGCGGGGTGGTCGGTACCCCGGTCAGGAGGGAATCGCCGTCATCGCCGCGCATCAACTGATGTTGCAGCATCTCCATCTCGTGCTCGAGCGCCACCTTGGCGTCGATGACGCGAAGCAGCTCATCGCGCAGCAACGCGGCCTGGTGGGCGGGGTCGGGGTCATGGGTGATCGCGGCAATGCGCTCCTCCTCGTGCTCGCGCCAGCGGATGGCGAGCAGGGTGGCGGTCCCGTCCGGGGGGCGATAGGAGCGAGCGCCGGCCTCGACCACACGGCGAATGATGGCAGGCCCGCTCGACGTGTTGAGGCGCTGGCGGAGGTGCAGGGGATGGCGTGGCGGCGGATCGGCGAGCCGGAGCCGCGGCCAGTAGATGCGCACCGCGCCGTCGTAGACGGAAAGCATGCCCAGCCTTCTGGTGAGGCGATGCGAATCCTCGACCCGAGGCATGACGAAGACGTGCGCGAGTCCGCAGAGCTCGCGGGCGGTGAGCGCCGGGTTGCCGGCGTCGACTGGGTAGACGCCATCCTCCTCCTTGATGGCGCTGAACAGCACCACCGGGAGACGCCGGCCGGGGTCGAGGAGACACGACTGCACGAACGAGTCGATCTGCTCACTCCCCACGATCGGCTCCGGAATAGCACGCAGACGTTGCGATCCGGCAGTCGCGCCGTCGCTGACGAAGTCATGAAGCAGCGCGACAAGTGGTGGCGCCAGCGGTGACGGCGGAACTCGAAGATGGCGCAGATCCTGTTCCACCGACACTCCGACATCGACGGTTTGACCGGTGAGCACCGCGTCGACGGTGGTGAGCCAGAGCAACGATGGATCCCACTCGTCCGCGCGTTGCACGGTCACGCGACACAGTGATCGGCTACCGCTCTCGCAGCGAATCACGTGAATTTCCTGACCGTTTTCGATCAGCTCGCCCTCGGACAACACGTCCGCGGAAGTCTTAAGACCACTCGTTGCCCACTGCCAGGTTCGCTGAGCCGCCGCTTCGAAAAGCGCAGCTCCGGCCACCCCCTTATGGTCGAGGGTGAGTCTCGCCCCGAGGGCGCGGAACATTGCGCTTCATCCTACATCGTCGATGGCACCTCGCAACGCCGCGATGATGCCGAGCACATGCCGCTGGTCCTGACGAAGGTTGCCGAAGGCAACGCGAATCGCGTAGTCACCGCGCAACTTCGTGTGACTCACGAAGAATCGTCCGGCGCTGTTGATTCGCTCGACGACACGCTGATTCAATGAGTCGAGCGTTCCCGGATCATCGAGTCCGGGAGGATGCGCGCGCAGGCAGACGACACTGAGCGGTGCCGGTGCGAGCAACTCGAAATCGCGCTCAGCCTCAACCCAGCGCGCGAGCGCCGACGCATACTCGCAGTGCTCACGGATGCGCTGTGCGAGCGCGTCTGTGCCGAAATGGCGGATGACCATCCACAGCTTGAGCGCGCGCATGCGACGGCCGAGCGACGTGCCGTAGTCCATGAGATTCGGGGCATCCTGCTCGGAGCCGTCGGTGGTGGTGAGGTACTCGGGCACGATCGAGAAGGCGTCACGAAGCACGTCCGGCCGACGCGTCCACAACACGCTGCAGTCAATCGGCGTGAACAGCCACTTGTGCGGGTTGATCACGATCGAGTCGGCTCGCTCGGCGCCTTCGAGCACCCAGCGCAGCTCTGGCGCGATCGCCGCAGAGCCGCCGTACGCCGCGTCGACGTGCAGCCAGAGGCCATGCTGTTCACAGAGCGCCGCGATTGCGGGAAGCGGATCGACGCTGGTCGTCGACGTCGTTCCGGCCGTGGCCACAACAGCGAACGGCCTGATCCCGGCGGCCATATCCTCGAGGATCGCCTGGCGCAGCGCCACCGGGTCCATGCGGAAGCGTTCGTCGACCGGGATCCGGCGGAGTCCATCGCGGCCGGCACCGAGCACGATGCCGGCCTTCTCGACTGACGAGTGTGCCTCGGTCGACGCGTAATACCGAAGGCGGGGCAGCTCCGGGCGTCCGGTCATGCCGAGCTCGCGAATGCGAAGGTCGGTCTGCGCTTCGCGCGCAGCTGCCAGCGCGTAGAGCGTGCTCGACGATGCGGTGTCGTTGATCACCCCGAAGAGTGGCCGGGGCAGGCCGACCATCTGGCGCAGCCAGTCGAGCGTCACCTGCTCGAGCTCCGTCGCCGCCGGAGCGGTGCGCCAGAGCATCGCGTTGACATTGAATGCAGCGGCGATCGTCTCCCCGAGGATCCCCGGCGCCGACCCGGTCGACGCGAAGTAGGCCATGAATCCCGGCGACTGCCAGTGCGTTGTCGCTGGGACCAGCAATGCGTCGATGTCGGCGAGGACCGCGTCGATCGGCTCGCCCTGCTCCGGCGGCGATCCGGGCAGCCCTCTGCGTACCGATCCCGGCGCGGCCTGACTCAGCACCGGGAAGTCCTCGATGTCCCGAAGGTAGTCAGCGGTCCAGTCGGCCACCCGTCGCGCCGCCTGCCGGTAGGCCTCGGGATCCATGTCTCCGGTGTGCCGAGCGCCGGTATCGATGTCGCCAGTCATGTGGTCGCCAGATCGTGACGCTCAGGCGGCCTCCCGCGCTTGCAGGCGGAGCATTGCGGACCGGGGGCCTCGGTGGACAGCGCTAGACTGACACCGTGACCGCCTCACTGACCGTCGCTGATGTCATGCACAAGCCGGCGGTGGTCGTGCCGACCTCCATCACCCTCGCCGAGGCTTCGGTGATCCTCGACGGCGCAAACGTTGGAGCTGCAGCCGTGCTCGATTCGCAAGGCCGGCTGAAGGGGATGATCAGCGAGCGCGATCTCCTCCGTTCGGTCGGCCATGGCATCGACCCGGGCACCGCAAAGGTGGAAGAGGTGATGACCAAGGACCCGGTCACGGTGTCGGTCACCGACACGGTGGAGAAGGGGCTCGAGGTCTTCCGCGAGCGGCGCTTCCGCCACCTCCCGGTGATGGACGGTGATCGTGTCGCCGGCATCCTCTCCATCCGCCATGTGGTTCGAGTCGCGCACATCGAGGACGTCCAGCCGGCCGGGTCGGCTCCTCCCGCTCTCGCACCACGAGGACTCGAGGGCGTCGCTGTCGCGGAGACCTCTGTCGGCGACGTGCGCGGCGAGGAGGGTTTCTTCCACTACCGCGGCTACAACGCCGTCGAGCTCGCTCGCCGCTGCTCCTTCGAGCAGGTGTGGCACCTCCTCGTCGAGGGCGAGCTGCCCGACAACGCCCAGCTGAAGAAGTTCACCAAGCTTGCAGTCGAGGCTCGGTCGCTCCCGGACTCGGTCGCGGACATGCTGCCGCGGATCGCGGCGCTGCCCGGGTACACGCCGCTGATGGCGCTGCGCTCGGCAGTGTCGATCGCCGGGGCCGCTCTCGAACAGAAGCCCACCCTCGACATTCCCGCGGAGGAAGTCCGCAAGGAGTGCCTGAAGATGGCGGCGATCGTCCCGGTGCTGCTCATGCGCCTGCACCGGCATCACCTCGGTCTCGAGCCGGTCGAACCGGATGCGGACCTCGGTTATGTGGGCTCGTACATTCAGATGCTCACCGGGGAGCGACCGCACGACCGCGCGATCCGGGCACTCGAGCAGTACCTGATCCTCACCATGGACCACGGCTTCAACTCGTCGACGTTCACCGCCCGGGTGATCACCTCGACGGGGTCGGACATTGGCTCGGCACTCACGGGAGCCATCGGTGCGCTGGCCGGTCCACTCCATGGTGGCGCGCCGTCGCGAGCGCTCGCGATGCTGGATGCGATCGGCACTCCCGATAAGGCCGAGGAGTACCTGCGTCATGAGATCTCCTCCGGCGAGCGCCTGATGGGCTTTGGTCACCGCGTGTACAAGACCGACGATCCGCGCTCGACGCTGCTGCGCGAGGTCGCCATCGAGCTCGGTGGTGACCAGGCGGAGTTCGCCGTCCAGGTGGAGCGGACCGCGTTGCGCGTGCTCAACGAGCTCAAACCGGGCCGCCGTCTGTACACCAACGTGGAGTTCTACGCCGGCGTGGTGATGAACAGTGTCGGCATTCCGCCCGACATGTTCACGCCGACATTCGCATCCAGCCGTACCGTCGGCTGGACCGCGGCGATCGCTGAGCAGGCCGCCAACAACCGGCTCATCCGGCCGTCGGCGCTGTACGTCGGACCGCAACCTCCGCGGCCACTGCCCGACGGATACGGCGCGGCAATCAAGAGCGCTGAACTCGCGCGCTGAGGCGGGGTAACGGCCGGGTAACAGGCGCCATTTCTTTGGCGATCACCGAAACAAGCTCGTCACCCAACCACAACGTGTGGCCGTGGCATGTGACTGATGCTCATCGGCATGATCCCGGCATTCTTCCCCGCGTTGGTAGCCCTGGTGAGGTCGTGGACCGCTCCCGGCAACCGGCGGCGCGATGACGAACGTGGCCAGGGGCTCGTCGAGTACGGGCTCATCATCGTCCTGGTCGCGATCTTCGTGATCATCGTGGTCGGTGTTGTCGGACACCAGACGAACAACGTCTTCTCGAACGTCAGCAACGGCCTGAACGCTTAGCGCGACGGCGTCCCTGCGGGCAACGCAGCGTTCGCCGCCACGCAGTGAGGTTCAGCGCCGGGGCTTCTCGTAAGGTTGCGTCCAATGGAGCCTCCATTCGCAACTGACGAAGACGCGATTCGGCGCGGCGATGCGCGTCCATCTGCGGGACTTGCCGGAGTGATCCTGTGTGGTGGCCAGAGCACGCGCATGGGGGTCGACAAAGCGACCATCACGCTCGGCGGAACAACCCTGCTTGCGCGGGCGGTCGCGCACCTCGACGAGGTTTGCGATCCGGTGCTCATCGCTCCCGGTGATACAAGCATGATATTTGCCGGCCGCCAATCGGTTGCGGATGCGGTGCGCGACGCCGGCCCGCTCGGTGGGATCGTCGCGGCGTTGCGGGCATCACCGCACCCGCTCCTCGCGGTGGTGGCGGTGGACCTTCCCTGGATCGATCCGCGCCTCATCCGGATGCTTGCCGCGCTGGTCGGCGACTGCGATGCGGCGGTGTGCGAGACCGCCGGCGGTGTCGAACCACTCCACGCCGTCTACTCGAAGACCATTCTTGGTGCGGCGGAGGCAGCGCTCGCCGGCCCGGACCGCTCGCTCCGCGGGCTGATCGCGCGGGCGAAGGCTCGTCGCGTCACCGAGAGTGAGTGGCGCGCAGCGGGCATCTCGGAGATGTTCGCCCGGAACCTCAACACCCCGGAGGACCTGGCTGCGGTCAGTCCGGAGACTCTCCGATGAGCGATCGCACGACCGATGCCGCCTGGTCGATGGCGCCAGCCTGGGACACGCCCGATCGGATGGCGTCCTGGACGAAGCGGCCGATCAGGTAGGCGGCGAGCGGAGCATTCTGGCGCTCGGTGGCGTGCGCGACGTCACGAGCGATCCGGAGCAGGCGCGCCCGACTGGCGAGGTCAAGCGGTTCGAGGGGATCCGTATCGCCGCGGGCAGCGCCCAGTTTCGCAGCAAGCTCGCCGAGCAGGTCGCTCGCGTTGTCGGGGGCGTCGGTCATGGAGCCAATGATGTCGTCCGGGCAGCCTCGAGCGTGGGGACGCCGCTATCGTGGTCGGGATGACCGTGCGCCACAGGCGTGTGATGCAGGTCGCGGCCGGGGGTGCCGTGACATGGCGGACTGACGACGTCAGTACCGAGGAGCCACTCGAGATCCGGATCGGTGACGTCTCGCTCTCGGTCACGATGCGCACCCCCGGGGACGATTTCGACCTGGTCGCCGGATTTCTCATCACCGAGGGCATCGTTCGCGGAGCCGATGAGATCGCATCGATGCGGATGTGCCCCGACGCCGCGGCCGCGACCGGAGAGCTCAACATCGTCGAGGTCACGCTCAACGCGGCCGCGGCATCCCGCGAGGTGACGCCGCGCGCCTTCTACATGACGTCGTCGTGTGGGATGTGTGGCAAGGCGAGCATCGAAGCGGTGCGGACCACGTCGGCGTATGAGGTGGTGGACGACCCGCTCCGCGTCTCGCCGGCGCTCCTGCTCAGCCTTCCCGCCAACCAGCGTTCGGCGCAGCGACAGTTCTCGCGTACCGGTGGACTGCACGCCGCGGCGCTCTTCGACAGCGAGGGGTCGCTGCTCTGTCTGCGTGAGGACGTCGGCCGGCACAACGCGTTCGACAAGGTGATCGGATGGGCGGCGACGCAGGGGCGGCTGCCGCTGCGATCGCACATGATCCTCGCGTCGGGCCGCGCCAGCTTCGAGTTGACGCAGAAGGCACTGATGGCCGGCATACCTTTGCTGGCGGCCATTTCCGCGCCGTCCAGTCTCGCGGTCGAGCTCGCATCGGATTCGGGGATGACCTTGATAGGCTTCCTCCGCGGTGAGCAGATGAATGTCTACGCCGGCCACGAGCGGATCATTCGCGAGTGACCGACGAGCATCGCTGGCGCGCGGCCGAGATCACTGTCAGTGACAGCCGCCGCGGCATCGATGCCGACGATCGCAGCGGCGACGTGATCGTCGCGCGATTCGCGCTGCTCCCCTCAGACATTGTCGCGCGTGAGAGCGTGCCCGACGACATCGAGTCGATTCGTGCGGCAGTGCGGCGTTGCGCGGAACACGCCGACGTGCTCATCCTCACCGGCGGCACCGGCCTCGGCCCTCGCGACGTGACCCCGCAGGCGCTGGTCTCGATGTTCGACTACGAGATCCCGGGAATGGCCGAGGTGATGCGTCATGCGGGTATGACGTCAACGCCCCACGCGATGCTGTCGAGACAGGTGGTCGGCGTCATGACCAAGTGCCTCGTGATGACGTTACCCGGCAGCCCGACTGCGGTGGCGGAATGTCTCGACGCGGTCTGGCCCGCCCTTCCCCACGCGCTGACGCTGATCTCAGGCGACACACGGCATCTGGAGCAGCCCTAGGCGATGGCCAGCCAGATGTACCTGATGCCGATGGCAAGCACGACGACCCCAAGCAAACGACGCACAGCTACTTCTGGAAGTCGGGGCTGCAAATATGCGCCGGCGTATCCGCCGCAGAGCCCACCCACCCCCAGCGCGATACCGACGGGCCAGTCAGGGCTGATTGAGCCATGGGTCTGCGTCGCAAGCAACACGAACGTCACCACGCCCGCAATCGACGTGAGAAACGTGGACGCTAGCGTGGCTGGTGCAACCACGGATGGGGGACGCCCAGTACCGATGAGGATCGGGGCAAGGATTGACCCTCCACCGATCCCGTAGATACCCCCGACGCAGCCGACGGCGGCTGCGACGAGCACGAGGGTTGCGCCGGTAAGTCCCCAGCGCTGCCCCCGCGGCTCAGGACGACGAGCGACCAAGAGCCAGCCGCCGATCGGGAGAAGGACGAGGGCCACCGCGACGTCAAACGGTCGCGGCCCAGGGAGAAGCTCAACGCGAATTGTCGATCCGATAACGACGCCGGGAAGTGTGCCAATGAGGAGTGGGCGAAGGAGGTGACCGCCACGTTGACCTTGCCGCCAGTACCGCCAGAGTGCTCCGGGTGTCGCAACGACGTTGTAGAGCAAGTTCGTCGGCGTGACCGCCGGGCTTGGCGTTCCGAGGATGCTCACTTGAAAGGGGAGGAGAAGCACTGCTCCTGAAACACCCGCCGGGACTGTGGCGGTGGCGATGACGAACGCGGCGATGACCGCGGCCGCTTCTACGGACCAGCCACTCAGCATTGTTCGCGGTAGGGTACCGGCCCGGAGGCCCCCAGTTTGACGCCGTCGCCCGCGGCGATTGGCCGCACCTGGGGGGCTTTCTAACGGTGAGCATTGCAGGCGCGATGCGTGAGCCGCACTGAGACCGCATTTGCTCTTTGTCGATTGGATCGACCGCGCTTGACCCTTCCCCTGACCGAATGCCAGCATGGCTCCGCCGTCGTTGGTCTGTCTTTCCGTCCGGGAGGTTTCCATGACTCAGCCTGTCGCGCTGACCATTAACGGGAGGCGGAGGGACGATCAAGTTGAGCCCCGCCTGCTCCTTGTGCACTACCTGCGTGAGGTGGCTGGGCTCACCGGCACACACATTGCGTGCGACACCAGCCAGTGCGGCGCCTGCACCGTCCTCATTGACGGGGAGGCCGTGAAGTCGTGCAGCGTCTTTGCAGTCCAGGCGAACGGCCGGAAGGTCACCACCATCGAAGGTCTCGCCGAGAACGGCACGTTGCATCCCGTCCAGCAGGCGTTCTGGGAGGAGCACGGGCTCCAGTGCGGTTTCTGCACGCCAGGATTCATCATGGCCGCCGCCTATCTCCTGCAGCAAAACCCGTCGCCCACGGACGAGGAGATCGAGCGAGGTCTCGAAGGCAACCTCTGCCGGTGCACCGGCTACGAGAACATCAGGAGAGCTGTGCACTCGGCGGCCAGGGCGATGAGTGGCGCGACCGATGCGGCGTCCGCCCAACTCGTCGGATCTGCGGCCGCGCCGGTGGAGGACTAGCAATGGCTGTCACCTCCTTGATCGGCGCGCGCATCCAGCGTCGCGAGGATCCCAAGCTCATCACCGGGCACGGCAACTTCATCGACGACGTCAACCTCGTGAACATGGCGCACATGTCGATCGTGCGCAGCCCCCACGCCCACGCCCGCATCCGATCGATTGACACGAGCGCGGCGCGGGCCGCGCAGGGCGTAGTGGCGGTCCTCGCCGCCGGCGATTTCAAGCCCCACATCCATGCACCGCTCCCGGTCACCAATGCCTTTGTCGCCGACAAGAAGCAGGTACCCGACCAGTTCGCGATTGCCGAGGACGAAGTCATCTATGCAGGCGAGCCGGTCGCGGTGGTGGTCGCGGAAGATCGATATCTCGCCGACGATGCCGCCCAACTCGTTGTCGTGGACTACGAACCCCTCCCCGCGGTGATGGACCTCGAGAAGGCGATGGCGCCGGACAGCCCGCTGGTGAAGAGCGACCGTTCCGACAACATCGGATGGGACGCAGCGTTCCCTGCCGGTGATATCGACGCCGCCTTCGCCGAAGCCGAGGTGGTGGTCAAGCAGCGGATCGGCCAGCAGCGCCTGTTCCCGACGCCGATGGAGACGCGAGGTTGCGTGGCCGACTACGTGCCCTATGACAACCGGGTGACTCTCTGGACGTCCACTCAGGTGCCGCACTTCGTCCGGCTCTTCGTCGGTGGCGCACTCGGCGTCCCCGAGTCGCAGTTCCGCGTCATCAGCCACGACGTTGGTGGCGGGTTCGGCTCCAAGATCCGGCCGTACCTCGAGGAATATTTGACAACTGCAACATCGAAGATTGTCGAGCGGCCGGTGAAGTGGATCGAGGATCGCACCGAGAGCTTGCTGGCCACGACGCACGGGCGCGGTCAGATCTTCGACGTGGAGGTTGCGGCCAGACGTGACGGTACGTTGCTTGGCCTGAAGTTCACGCAACTCCTCGACATCGGGGCGTATCACGGGGTCTTCAGTGCCTTTCAGGTGGTCGCATGCCTGATCGGTGGTGGCGCCTACGAGTGGAAGGCGATCAACGCGCGGAGCATCGGCATCTTCACGAATCGCACGTCGACCGACCCGTATCGCGGCGCCGGCCGCCCCGAGGCGACGCACATGGTGGAGCGCATGGTCGACCTGGTCGCACTCGAGATCGGCATGGATCCGGCCGAGCTCCGGCGGAAAAACTTCGTCAAGAGCTTCCCGCACACCAATAATTTCGGCCTCGTGTACGACTCCGGTGACTACCCGAAGACTCTCGATCGCGCGATGGCGAACATCGACTACACGGCGCTGCGCAAGCGCCAGGCAGACCTGCGTGCCCAGGGCCGTTACCTCGGCATTGGATTCAGCACGTACGTTGAGATCTGCGGTCTCGGTCCGAGCGCTGCGACCGCTCCGGCAGCGGGTGTCGCGCTCGTCGAGTCGTCAATGGTGCGCGTGCACCCGACCGGCTCCGTGACAGTCTCGGTGGGGACTCACGCACACGGCCAGAGTCACGAAACCACGTTCGCGCAGATCGTGGCCGACACCCTCGGCGTGCCGTACGACTCGGTCGAGATCCACCACGGAGATACGGGCGACACGCCATTCGGCTATGGCACGTACGGTTCGCGGAGCCTCGCTGTCGGCGGCATGGCGATCATGGCGTCATGCCACAAGGTCGTGGAAAAGGCAACCAAGCTCGCGGCGCACGCGTTCGAGGCATCGGAGGAGGACATCGTCGTCGACCAGGGCCGGTACTTCGTGCGCGGTAATCCGGGCGAGGCGAAAAGCATTGCAGAGCTTGCCTTTGCCTCATACGGGGCGGGCCTTCCTGCAGGCATGGAGCAGGGGCTCGAAGCGGTCTCGTACTTCGATCCGCCCAACTTTGTATGGCCGTTCGGCTGCCACATCTGCGCGGTCGAGGTCGATCCCGAGACCGGCGGGGTGAGCATTGATCGATACGTCGCGGTCGACGACTGCGGCAACGTGATCAACCCGATGGTGGTGGACGGACAGCTCCACGGTGGTATCGCGCAGGGGATCTCCCAGGCACTGTTCGAAGAGGTGCTGTATGACGAAGAGACCGGGCAGATGCTCACCGGCACCATGGTCGACTACCTCATCCCCACCATGGCTGAGATGCCGCACTTCGAGCTTGATCGCACGGTGACGCCGAGTCCTACCAATGAGCTGGGCGTCAAGGGAATCGGTGAAGCCGGGACGATTGCGTCGAGCATCGCCGTGATCAACGCGATCACCGACGCGCTGACGCCGTTCGGTATCAAACACGTCGAGATGCCGGCCCGCCCGGATCGCCTCTGGTCGATGATCAAGGAGGCACGCGCATGATCACGGCGCCATTCGAGTACGCGCGACCCGGCTCGGTCGATGAGGCACAGTCGCTGTTGACCAAGTTCGGTGACGACGCCAAGGTCATCGCGGGTGGGCAGAGCCTGATCCCGTTGATGCGACTCCGGCTCAGCCAGCCCACCGCGCTCGTCGATATTCAGGGTATTGGCGAGCTCAAGCAGGTCCGTCGCGACAACGGCACGATCGAGATCGGGGCGCTGGTGCGGCACGTCGACATCCAGCGCAATGCAGTGCTTCGCGAAACCCTGCCGATCCTCGTGGAGATGGCCAACGACGTGGGTGACAACCAGGTGCGCAACCTCGGGACCATCGGCGGCGTGATCGCGCACGGGGACGCGGCCGGCGACTACAACGCTCTCGCGCTCATGCTCGACGCCGAGATTGTGACCAACAAGCGCCGCCACCAGGCACGCGATTTCTACCGCGATATCTTGACCACGGCGCTCGAACATGACGAGGTGGTCACCGCGGTGCGCTTCCCGGTCTCGACGGGTCGGTTCGCATATACAAAGTTCCGGCGCAGGCTCTACGACTGGGCGCTCGCCGGCGTGGCGGTCCAGGAGTCGGGTTCGTCCTGGCGGGTCGGCTACGTCAACTTGGCGCGGACGCCGCGTCGCGGCTCTGCGGTGGAAGCGGCACTCGCGAGCGGAGCGTCTGCGGCGGATGCCGCGGCGCAGAGCGGCTCCGACATTGACCCGACCTCGGACGTCCGTGCGACGGCCGAGTACAAGCGGCACCTCACGGAGGTCCTCACCGTGCGGACCCTGCAGAAGGCGGCGGCCGTCTGAAGCGGAGCAGCCACGTGGGCGAGTAGGACCGGAATCGGTTCCTTCGACTGCCTAACCGGCGTCGGAACGGTCGAGCGAACCGCTCCGTCCGCCCTCCTTGTGGACCAGGGTCACGTCGGTGATCGTTGCCCAGTGGTCCACCGCCTTGATCATGTCGATGACGGTAAGCCCGGCGATCGCGACGGCCGTCAGCGCCTCCATCTCGACGCCCGTCGCGCCCTCGACACGCGCCGTTGCCTCGATCACGACTCCGGGCGTCTCGGAGGTATCGAGGTGCAGGTCCACATCGATGTGACGGAGCGCGAGTGGATGGCAGAGAGGAATGAGATCCGATGTGCGCTTGGCGCCCATGATGCCGGCCAGCCGTGCCGTGTCGAGCACGCTGCCCTTGGCGATGCTGTCGCCGGCGATTCGCTCCACAGCCTCGGCGCTGCAACTGACGCGGCCCCGCGCGGTGGCGCTGCGCTGCGTCACTGCTTTGTCGCTGATGTCCACCATTCGGGCGCGACCGGCTGCGTCGACATGGGTGAGTCGTTGTTCTTTCACGAGGCGCCCTCGACTGTGGTGCCGTGACGGGCGTCGACCCAGATCGCACCATCCGCACGGTGCTCACGCTTCCAGACCGGCACGGTGCTCTTGATCAGCTCCAGCGCCTCCTGGCACGCGGGAAATGCGGTGTCCCGATGCGGAGCTGCAACCACCACGACCACGCTCGCGTCGCCGATGAGCAGCGCACCGACGCGATGCACGATGGTGATGGTGCCGATCCCACCGCGCGCGAACAGCTCCTCGCCGATGCGGCGCATCTCGGCCTCGGCCATCTCGGCGTATGCCTCGTAGTCCATGCGCTGCACCGCAACGCCGTCATTGTGGTCGCGCACCCTGCCGATGAAGGTCGCAACCGCGCCGTCGCGCGAGGTCCCGGCACCGGCGATCACCGACCCGATGTCGATGGGACCGTTGGTGATCCACACGCGTACCGGCGAGCCGTCGTCGCTCCCACCCGCAACCGGGGGGATGAACGCGACGGTGTCTCCGCCATGGACCACGGTGTTCCACTCACAGTAGCCGAGGTTGCGGGCCGCACGAACTGACGTGGCGTCAACAGCCGCAGCCGGATGGCGGCGCACGAGCTCGTCCCACACCTCCTGGACGGTGCCTCCGGCGACGCGGATCTCGCCAACGCCGACGCGCTCGCGCAGCGGTCCGAAGACGAGGACGGTGACGTCATCCATCGGTCACCCGCCGATGTACGACATCTCGATGCGTTCGCCGTCGGCAATGCCGAGCCCTCGCAACTCGGAGTAGCGATCGTCGCGACGCTTCCAACGATCAGCGACGATCCGACGCAGCGTGTCGTCGTCGGCGCCCGAACGCAGCGGCTCGCGAAGGTCGATCCCCGAGGTCGCGAAGAGGCAGGTGTAGAGCTTGCCGTCCACGCCGAGGCGCGCCCGTGTGCAGTCGCCGCAGAACGGGCGGCTCACGGAAGTGATCACACCGAGGTCGCCCGCCCCGTCGGCGAACCGGTACGTGCGGGCGACGGCTGTTGGATCGGGTGTTTCCTCGAGGAGCGGGTACACCCGGCGCACGCGCTCGAGGATCTCCTCACCGCTGACGACGTCGGCGGGGCGCCACCGGTTGGTCGCTCCGACATCCATGTACTCGATGCAGCGCAGGCCGAGTCCCTCGCGGCGGGCGAAGCCGACCAGGTCGAGCAGCCCGTCCTCGTTGACGCCACGCTGCACGACGCAGTTCAGCTTGATGGGCTCGAGTCCGGCTTCACGCGCCGCGGCGATCCCATCGAGCACCTCGCGCAGCTCAATGCGCGAGTCACTCATGGCGGTGAAGACGGCCGGGTCGAGCGAGTCGAGGCTGACCGTCACTCGTTGGAGACCGGCGTCGCGCAGACGATCCGCCCAGCGCCGGAGCAGGGCGCCGTTGGTGGTCAGCGCGATGTCCGGCACACCGAGCTCGGCAATGCCCCCAACGATTTCCGCGAGGTCCGTGCGGAGGAGTGGCTCGCCGCCGGTCAGGCGGATCTTGGTTGCCCCGAGCGACGCGAACACACCTGCGAGCCGGACGATCTCGCCCGCGTCGAGCGCTTCGGCGCGAGGAAGAAAACGGTGTCCGGGCCCAAAGCGTGCCTTCGGCATGCAGTAGGGGCAGCGGAAGTTGCAGCGATCGGTGACCGAGATGCGCACGTCGCGCAGCGACCGGCCCAGGCGGTCGGGACCGGCCATCACGGTCGGTACCGCGGAAACGGCTGTCATCGCAGGGGGATCGCCTCGACGACGGTCCCGGCCGCGATGACCTCGAGATCTGCAGGAATCACGAGCAGGCAGTCGGCACGAGTCAGCGACTGCAGCATCGACGATCCCTGGTCGCCGGAACTGTATGCGCGCGGCAGGCCACCATCGTGCGACGCGTGGAGGATGGCGCGGGTATAGGTCTCGAGCCCGGCGGGTTTGGACATCTCCTCACCGGTCCGTACGAGCATCCGCCGCCGGTGCACCTCGCGCGCCCCCTGCATCTTGCGGATCACCGGTCGGGCGAAGAGCTCGAAGGTCACCGAGCTGCTGACCGGATTGCCGGGGAGGCCGATGAAGATTGCGTCTCGCAGCGTTCCGATGAGCACAGGCTTCCCAGGGCGCATGGCCACCCGCCAGGTCGAGATGGTCCCTAACTCTGCGGCCACCTCGCGGACCCAGTCGTGGTCGCCGACGCTGACACCCGCGCTGCTCACCACGAGGTCGGACGAGGATGCCGCCTCAAGCAGAGCGCGCACCGAGTCCTTTGAATCGTGTGCAATCCCAAGGAACGTCGGGACGCCCCCCGCCTCGAGGACGGCGGCGGTGAGCATGGGAGAGTTGGAATCCACGAGCTGCGCCGGACCAGGAGGCGTCCCCGCCGGCACCAGCTCATCCCCGGTGGCGAGCAGGGCAACGCGTGGTCGCATGCCGACCAGGAGGCGGGCGTGACCGAGCGCCGCGGCCACACCGATATCGATGCTGGTCAGCTGCTGCCCGGGCTCGAGCACCGTGTCTCCGGCGCGCATATCCGCGCCGCGTGGACGCACGCTGGTGGCGAGTGGCGTCGCCACCTCGATGAGCACCGTGGGGCCGTCTCGCGACGTGTCCTCCTGGCGGACCACCGTGTCTGCGCCGGGAGGCATCGGCGCGCCGGTCATGATCCGCATCGCGGTCCCAGCGACGTGTGCGCCGGGAACGGCTCCGGCTCGCGATTCACCGATGACCGGGAGGCGCACCGGGGCGCCGGCCGACGCGCGCTCGATATCGGTGGCGCGCACTGCGTACCCGTCCATGGCGGAGTTGTCGAACCCGGGGAGATCGGTGGGCGAGGCGATCGGCTCCGCGAGGATCCGTCCCAGTGCCGCGTCGATGCCCACCGTCTCCGGCTCGAGCACGCCGACCTGATCGAGCAGACGCCGCTGCGCGCCGGCGACTGATTCGAGTTCGGTGGCAACGGCGTGCGTCAACATCGTCAGAGCTCTGATCCTCCACCCTGGGTCGGGATACCGACAACCATCATAGTCACCGTCGAGACAAGGGTATTTCCAATGTCATCCCTTCAGGTGCAGGCTGTTTTCGCCGCCTCCCTGGGTGGCGTACCCTTGAGATCTGTCCGCTCCCCGGACACGCCTCGAGAGTAAGTGAGCTCAAATCCCGGAGGTTTTGGATGTTCCCTGCCGCGTTCGACTACATCGCGCCGGGGGCGCTGGACGAGGTGCTCAGCCTGTTGAGTCAGCACGGTGATGATGCCAAGGTGCTCGCCGGAGGGCAGAGCCTGATTCCCTTGCTAAAACTACGATTTGCGGCCCCAGTCATCGTCGTGGATATAGGCCGAGTTGACGGGCTTGAGGGAGTCCGTAGAGAAAACGGGCATGTGCGGATAGGAGCACGCACCCGTCATCGTGATGTTGAGAGTGCCAGCGACCTGCGCGGGACGCTCGATGTACTCCTTGATGCGGCACCACTCATCTCCGATCCGCTCATCCGCAACATGGGAACCGTCGGTGGCTCGGTCTGTCACGCGGATCCCGCCGGCGACTGGGGCGCCGTGATGCTCGCGGTGGGCGCCGAGTTCGTCGTCAAGTCCGCGGGCGGCGAGCGCGTGCTGCCGGCTGCCGGCTTTTTCGAAGGACCCTTCACCACCGGTCTGCACTCGGACGAGGTGATGACTGAGATCCGCATCCCGGTCGGCGCCGGGAGATCCGGCGGCACATACCTCAAGCTGGAACGCAAGGTCGGCGACTTCGCCAGTGTCGCCGCAGCGGTGCACGTGGTCCTGGGTGGTGACGGCCGCATCGCGACTGCCGGCATCGGCCTGTGCGCCGTCGGCGCCCACAGCATCAAGGCGACCGCGGCTGAGGCAGTGCTCGCCGGCCAGGAGCCGACGGACGCTGTGATCGCGGAGGCCGCCCGGCTGGCGGGCGAGGCGGCGGAGCCAAAGGCAGACATTCGGGGGAGTGCGGAGTACAAGCGCGACGTTGCACGCGTCTTCGTGCAGCGCGGCCTGCACACCGCGATCAATCGCGCCCAGGGAGCAGCGGCATGAAGGTCACGTTCGAGATCAATGGAGCTGAGAAGAGCGTCGACGTCGAGCCGCGCACGCTCGTCGTCGACCTCATTCGCACCAAGCTGGGGATGACCGGGACGCACATCGGCTGCGACACGAGCAACTGCGGCGCCTGCACGGTGCTGCTCGACGGCCGGCCGGTCAAGTCCTGCACGCTGCTCGCGCCGATGCTCGAGGGCAAGAAGGTCACCACGGTCGAAGGTCTTGCCGCAGGCGGCAAGCTCGATGCGATCCAGGTGGGGTTCCACGCGGAACACGGCCTGCAGTGCGGCTTCTGCACCCCGGGGATGATGCTGGTCGGCAAGGCGCTCATCGAAGCCAACCCGCATCCCACCGAGGACGAGATTCGCTGGGGCATCAGCGGCAACATCTGCCGCTGCACCGGTTACATGAACATCGTCAAAGCGATTCAGCACGCGGCAGCCGCGAACGCTGCTGAGAACACCGCGGGAGTAGCGTGATGGCAGTCGACACAACGGAAGCCGCAGCAGCCTCTGAAGCCGCGCGTCAGGCGATGGGCGGCATCGGCGTCTCGCTCGCTCGCAAGGAGGACGCGCGGTTCATTCACGGCCAGGGTCACTACGTCGATGACGTGGTGCTCCCCGGCATGCTCCACATGGTCATCGTGCGCAGCCCGCATGCGCATGCGCGCATCAAGGGCATTCACAGCAGCGCGGCGATGGCGATTCCTGGTGTGGTCGCGGTGGTCACCGGCGAGCTTCTCGCGCAGCACAAGCTCGCGTGGATGCCGACACTCTCCGGTGACACACAAGCTGTGCTGGCCACGGACAAGGTCCGCTTCCAGGGGCAGGAGGTCGCGTGCGTCATCGCCGAGACGAAGTACATCGCCGAGGACGCCGCACAGCTGGTGACTGTCGACTACGAGCCGCTGCAGGCGATCACCACGCCGCAACAGGCAATCGCACCGGGCGCAATCGTCATTCGCGATGAGAAAGAAGGTCAGACCGACAACAAGATCTACCACTGGGAAGCCGGTGACAAGGACGCGACCGACGCCGCGTTCGCGCGCGCCGCGAAGGTGGTGAGTCTCGAGACCTTCTACCCGCGTTGCCATCCCTCGCCGCTCGAGACGTGCGGATGCGTCGCCGACCTCGACCCGGTGACCGGCAACGCCACGATCTATATGACGAGCCAGGCGCCGCACGCGCACCGCACGCTCTTCGCGATCGTCGCGGGGCTGCCCGAGGAGAAGATCCGGATCATCTCACCGGATCTCGGTGGTGGCTTCGGCAACAAGGTGCCGATCTACCCCGGATATGTCGTCGCCACCGCGGCGTCGCTGTTGATCGGGCGCCCGGTCAAGTGGATCGAGGACCGCACCGACAATCTCATCTCGACGGGCTTCGCCCGCGATTACTACATGGACGGCTCGGTCGCCATCGATGAGAACGGGAAGTTCATCGGGCTTCGTGTGAACCTGCTCAGCGACAACGGAGCGTTCTTCGCGGATGCGCAGCCGAGCAAGTTCAAGGCCGGCCTCTTCCACATCGTGACCGGCTCGTACGACATCCCTGCGGCGCACATCGTGGCCAACGGTGCGTACACCAACAAAGCCCCCGGTGGCGTCGCATATCGCTGCTCATTCCGGGTGACCGAGGCGTCGTACTTCATCGAGCGCCTCGTGGAGAGCGCCGCGGTCGAGTTGGGACAGGACCCCGTCACGACCCGTCTCAACAACTTCATCCAGCCCGAGGCATTCCCGTACAAGTCGGCGTCGGGGTTCGAGTACGACAGCGGGAACTACCCCGGCGCCATGAAGGTCGCGCTCGACATGCTCGGCTACGACGAGCTGCGCAAGGAGCAGGCCGAGAAGCGCGCCAAGGGCGAGCTGATGGGCATCGGCGTGGCCAGCTTCACCGAGGTGGTCGGCGCCGGCAAAGGCAAGGACTACGACATCGCCGGATTGCGCATGTTCGACTCCGCCGAGTTGCGCGTGCACCCGACCGGCAAGGCGATCCTCAAGCTCGGCGTGAAGTCGCAGGGCCAGGGCCACGAGACGACGTTCGCGCAGATCGTCGCTGAAGAGCTCGGTATCCCCGCGTCGGACGTCGAAGTCCGCGAGGGTGACACCGATAACACGCCGTTCGGTCTCGGTACGTATGCATCGCGCTCAACCCCGGTTGGTGGTGCGGCAACCGCCGTGGTTGCACGCAAACTTCGGGACAAGGGAAAGATCATCGCGGCGCATCTCTTCGAAGCCGATGTGGCCGACATCGAGTTCGCGAAGGGCAAGTACAACGTCAAGGGGTCGCCCGACAACGTCAAGACCATCCAGGACATCGCGTTCGCCGCGTACACCAACATCCCGGATGGCATCGAGCCCGGGCTTGAGGGTGTCACGTACTACGACCCGCCGAATATGACCTTCCCGTTCGGGACGTACCTTGTCGTGGTCGACATCGACAAGGGCACCGGGCAGGTCAAGGTGCGCCGCATGGTTGCCGTGGACGACTGTGGCGTACGTATCAACCCCATGATCGTCGAGGGCCAGATCCACGGAGGTCTCACCGAGGGGTTCGGTATCGCGTTCATGGAGCTGATCAC
Source organism: Candidatus Dormiibacterota bacterium (assembly GCA_003132805.1). Classification (GTDB taxonomy): domain Bacteria; phylum Chloroflexota; class Dormibacteria; order Aeolococcales; family Aeolococcaceae; genus Palsa-851. Next base: position 52,052 of record PKYW01000067.1, read on the forward strand.
CTTCGATGACGAAGGCAACTGCATCGGCTCCAACTTCATGGACTACCTGATCCCGACAGCGTGGGAGACGCCGCGTTTCGAGCTGGGAGAGACGGTGACGCCGTCGCCGCACCATCCAATCGGCGCCAAGGGCGTGGGCGAGTCGGCCACGGTCGGTTCGCCGGCCGCATACGTCAACGCCGTCATCGACGCGCTCTCGCACCTCGGCATCACCAACATCGACATGCCGATCACCTCCGACAAGGTGTGGGCCGCGCTGCGCAGCAAGGGGGTGACCGAATAGACGACCGACTGGTGACCCTGCTCGCCGAGAACGCCGCGTCGGGGCGTCCGTGCGCACTCGCAACCGTGGTGCGCACGGAGTCACCGACATCGGCGCATCCCGGCGACAAGGCCGTGATCACCGCTGACGGCGAGTTGCACGGATGGATCGGCGGCAGCTGTTCGGACGCGCTCGTCCGCCGCGAAGCGCTCGTGGCAATGAGCGATGGCTTGCCGAGGCTGGTGCGCATCCGTCCGGACGCCGACACGGGCGAGACCCGCACCGGCGGTGAGCTCACCGTGGCGACAACGTGCCCGAGCGGCGGGACGCTCGATATCTTCATCGACCCGCATCTCCCCAAGCCGCTGCTCGTGGTTATCGGCGAGAGCCCGGCCGCCCGGACCCTTGTCGAGCTCGGGCGCATCGTCGGCTTTCGCACCTGCGGCGTCCATCCCGGTGCGTCTGCCGCGGACTTCCCGCGCGCGGACCGCGTGCTCAACAGCCTCGACCTCAGCTCGCTCGCCGGTGAGAGGGACTGTTGGGTGGTGGTCGCAACCATGGGCCACTACGACGACGACGGCGTGCAGGCGGCACTCGCCCTTGATGATGCCGACGTCGCACTGGTCGCGAGCGTGCGCCGCTCAGCCGCAGTCATGGAGACCCTGCGCCAGCGTGGGGTCTCCGATGAGCAGCGTGCTCGGGTTCGTGCTCCGGCCGGAGCGCGGCGCGCCGGGGCTCAGGAGGAGATCGCACTCCACGCGCTCGCCGAGGTGGTTGCCTTGCGGAACGAGCGCATGACTGCGAACCCCGTTGCAGCGCCGGCGGCGCTTGCGGGATTCGCCGTCGACCCGGTGTGCGCCATGACCGTGGATACCAAGGACGCCGCGCACACCGCGACTCATAACGGCGCGACGTACTTCTTCTGTTGCTCGGGGTGCCGGGAGCAATTTGTCGCAGAGCCGGCGCGGTTCCTCCGAGCCACCGCGGGCTGAGTGGTCGCGTCGAGGTCGGCGGGGGTCATCCTCGCCGCTGGGGCGTCGCGACGGATGGGCGAGCCGAAGCAGTTACTGCCGGTGCGGGGCCGGCCGCTCCTCGAGACAGCCCTCGCTGCGGCATGCGCCTCGCAGCTCGACGAGGTGGTGGTCGTCCTCGGTGCGCACGCCGATGAGATCAGGCGGTCGGTGCGCCTCGGCCGTGCTCGCGTCGTCGTCAATCCTGACCACGCCCAGGGGATGAGCACGTCGCTCAAGGCCGGGATCGCCAGCCTCGCGGCCAACGTGTCTCGCGCGGTGGTCATCCTTGGCGACCAACCTGATATCAGCGCCGAGATGGTGAACCGGCTCCTTGAGACTCAGGTCGCTTCCGGGCTGCCCGCCGCGGCGCTCAGCTTTGACGGGCTGCTCCACCCGCCGGTGGTCCTCGCTCGCGAGCTCTGGGGCGACATCGACTCGCTCGAGGGAGACGTCGGCTGCCGTGCCCTGGTTCGCGCTCACCCGGAGCTGGTGGCGGCCGTCGCGGCCGAGAGGCCCGGCGGCCATCCGATCGACATCGACACTCGCGAGGACTTCGAGCGCCTCGCCGCTGACCCCGCCTGACGCTCTGCTAGCCTCGGTCGGTTCAGTTCGCGGTCCCGGAGGTGTGAGGTGCCAGCACTCGTCATCGTCGCCGAGCGACTCATCGACGGTACCGGGCGCGACCCACTGGAGCGTGCTGCGGTCATCATCGAGGATGGAAGGCTCACCGCGGCGGGCGAGCGCTCGTCGCTGACGATTCCCGCAGACGCGCAGGTCCTCGAGGACGACGATCTCACGTTGCTTCCCGGGTTCATGGACATGCACGTCCACCTGGCGTCGTCGGGCACGAACCTGGTGCGCATCCTGATGACCCCTGCGTCGCTGGCACTGCTCAACTCGATCCCCAACAGCGCGCGCACCCTCGCGGCGGGTGTCACCACAGTCCGCGACGCGGGCCACACCCCGGTCGGCGTCCGCCTTGCTGCCGAGGCCGGGTACTTCCCGGCGCCGCGCATGGAGCTGGCGATCAGCCTGCTCAGCCAGACCGGCGGCCATGGTGACGACCTGATGCCGTGCGGCGCGCGTATCGGGTTGACCATGAATGTCGATGTGCCCCACGGCGTTGTCGACGGCGTCGACGACATGCGCCGCAAGGTTCGCCAGGTGCTGCAGGCCGGCGCGGACTGGATCAAGCTCTGCACCAGCGGCGGTGTGCTCAGCCCCGGCGATCTCCCCGACCACGCGCAGTTCTCGATCGAAGAGATCCGTACCGCCGTGGAGGAAGCCGCGGTCGTCGGCAAGCGCGTGATGGCCCACTCCATGTCTCCGGCGGGGATTCGCAACTCGCTCCTCGCCGGCGTCACGAGCATCGAGCACGGATGCCTCCTCGACGAGGAGGGCATCGCGCTCATGAAGGAGAAGGGCGCGTACCTCGTTCCCACGCTCGTCGCGCCGGGCGATGTGATCGAAGGAGCCAGGACCAGTGGCGGCCTCCCACCGGAGATGATCGCGAAGGCCGAACGGATCCGGGCCCTGCATCAAGCCGCCGTGTCAGCCGCAATCGCATCAGGCGTCAAGATCGCGATGGGCACCGATGCCGCGGTCGGGCCCCATGGGACGAACCTCCGCGAGCTTGGCGAGATGGTTCGGTGCGGGATGAGTCCGATGCAGGCGATCGTGGCCTCGACGCGAGTGCCTGCCGAGCTGCTTCGCCGACCCGACCTCGGTACGCTCGCCCCCGGGATGCTCGCCGACGTGGTCGCGGTTCGCGGCGACCCGCTCGCTGACATTGACATCCTTGCGGATCCGGGACATATCCGCCTGGTGGTCAAGGATGGGCGCATCGCGTGCGACTTCAGGGCGCGTTCGGCGGAGGCTCAGTCCTCGTCGGTCTCGTCGCCGAGAGCCGCCTCGTAAGGAGGGATTCGCCAGGCGGCCTCCTTGCCGAGCAGGCCACCGTGGCCGAGCGACGACAGGTATGCCGCGTCGAGCGGCAGGCCCGCATGGAGCCGCGCGATCAGCAGGTCGAGGGCGCTCCGGCGCGAGAACATCCCGCACGAGGCCACTCCAATGACCGGCCGGCCGAGCAGCTCGGCGATCCAGTAGCTGCTGCCCGGATGCATCGGCAGGCCACGACGGATCGACGTCGCGCCCGCGGCGAGGAGGCTCTGCCAGGTGACGTCGAGTGGATCGACGGATGCCACCCCGACAGCGAGCACGATGTCCGCCGAAACGGCGGCATCGATGAGCGCCTCGCGAACAGCGTCAGGGCTGTCGTCGATGTAGCGCACCGGCTCGACGGTGCCGCCGAACCAGGCGCTGCGCATGCCCAGGGATTGCTCGAAACGCGCCCTCGCCTCGTCGGTGAGGTGCTGGCGCACGATGGCGGCCACCCGCAGTGGGAGGAACGGCCGGACGCTCATGATCCCAGCCCCGCCATCTGCGGAAAGCACGGCCCGCTCAGCCTGCTCGAGCGACCATTCGGAGATCGCCAGGGGGGTGATCTTGACCCCGGCCAGCGTCCTTCCGGCATCGACGTGGAGACCGTCGGGAACCGTGAACACGGTCACCCCGTCTACCGCGTTCACCGCCGCGAGCGCCTTGACGTCCACGGCGACCATCCCTCGCCAGGCGGCCACCAGGCGCGCCTGTGATTCCACCGGCGGCCGGGCGAATGTCCCGGGACCGGCGACAGCGGCTGCGATGCGTATCGCTGCTGCGTCCTCGCCCACGTCGCCTTCGTCGAGCCAGAGGACGTGCAGCTCATCGGAATCCGCTTCCCGCAAATGCGGCTCGTCCGAGGCCGAGAGCACGGTTCCCTTGAGGAGCACAGGGTGCTCGTTCCGGTCGAGGACGTCACGGCAGAGGACAGCGCCCACCCACCGCGACGAGGGTCCATCGACCGCCGAGCCGGGAAGGACCTCCAGCCTCACCCGGCAGGCGCTGCTGGAGCAGCGGACAGCGATCCCGCGTTGCGGCCACGCCGCACGGCCACGATCTCGGCGAGGATGGCGATGGCGATCTCCTCGGGCGTGGCCGCGCCGAGGTTGAGCCCAACCGGGCTGTGGATGCGCGCAATGTCCGAATCGCTGAACCCCGCCTCACGAAGCCGCATCACGCGTTTTGCATGCGTGCCGCGACTCCCGATGGCGCCGATGTAGCCGGTCTCGGTCCGAAGCAGGGCGGTCAGCGCCGGGTCCTCGAACTTTGGATCGTGGGCGAGACACACCGCGGCGTCACGCGGTCCAAGGTCGAAGCGGGGCAGGGCCTCGTCAGGCCACGCAGTGACAAGCCGTTCGGCGTCCGGGATTCGTTCAACGTTGTTGAAGGCCGTGCGTGGGTCGATCACCGACACGGTGAAGCCCGCAGCGCGAGCCATGGTGGTGAGCGCGATCGCGATGTGCACTGCCCCGATCACGACCAACTGTGGCGCGGGGACGATCGGATCGACGAAGACGCGCATGCCGGATATCTCCTCGACGCCGGGGAGGCCGGACGCGATCCGTTCACGCGCAGCAGCAACGGTTTCAGCCATGGTCGATGACGCTCCGAGGCTGCCGACCAGACCGCCGTCAGCGGTGGTCGCGGCGCGGTTGCCGGACTGCTCGCCGTCCAGGACAGTGAGCAGTGCCACAGGCCGCGAGGTCTCGATGGCGCGCCGCACCTCCTCGATGACCGGGTCGGATCCGTCGCTCTCCAGGGTCTCGACGAAGATGTCGACCTCGCCACCACATGACAGGCCGACCGCCCAGCCCATCTCATCGCTGATGCCGTAGTGGAGCAGGCGAGGTGGAGCGTCGCCGGCGATGGTGGCCTGAGCCTCGAGGACCACGGCGGACTCGAGACAACCGCCGCTCACGGAACCAGCCATGCGACCGTCCCTGCTGACCAGGAGCCGGGCACCCATGGGCCGCGGCGTCGAACCCGACGTCCCCACAACGGTCGCGACTGCAACCAGGGGGTCACCCTCACTCCATTCAGACAGTGTCGGCAGCAGATCTCGCATGGCATGAGTATCCCCTTCCGCGGCCGGACGGGACAAGCCGCGGTGGTGTCCCGCGGCGCACAATTCCGGGAATGCAAATCGAGAACGCCTTTGCTGTCAAGGCGCCGCCTGACCGGGTGTACGAGTTCCTGCTCGACGTCAACAACGTCGTCAGTTGCGTCCCTGGCGCGGAGCTGTCCGAAGTCGTGGATCCGAATACCTTCAAGGGCAAGGTCCGGATCAAGGTCGGACCGGTGACGGTGAGCTACAACGGCACGGCCCGGATCACCTCACGCGATGCCGGCACGCGCACCGCGACGCTCGAGGCCGAGGGACGCGAGACGACGGGTTCCGGCACTGCGCAGGCGACGACGATCATGGCCGTGGCCGCCGACGGTGACTCGTCGAAGGTCACCCTGACCACAGACTTCACGGTGGTGGGACGGATCGCCCAATTCGGGCGGGGGATCATGGAGGACGTCTCGCGCCACCTGGTGGGCCAGGCGGCAGAGTGCATTCAGTCGAAGCTCGAGGGTCCGCCGCCGAGTGCGACGCCGGCGACCGACGCGTCCGTGACGAACAGCTCGTCATCTGCCGCGGCTCCTGCTGTATCCGCACCGTCGCCCACGCCGGCGTCATCGGAGCCCCCGTCGCTCGACGCTCTCGCGCTCGGACGCGCCGTGGCCAAGGAGCGGCTGAGCCGGATCAATGTGCGCCCCGAGATGATCGCCGCGGCTTTCGCGGGACTGATCAGCCTGCTGCTGTTGCGCCGGGTGCGGCGATCCCGACGGCGGCGCCGCGAGGCGAACGGCTGACGCGTCGAGGAAGCTGAGCGAGCAGCCTTCCAAGAGCGTCGAGAGCGTCGACGCTGTGGGCGCTCAGGAAATCGTCGCAGTAGGGGAGGGCGGCAGCCATGCCGCGCGTCTCCGGCTGGTATGAGCTGCTGCCGAGCAGCGGGTTGAGCCAGATCAGGCGGTGGCAGCTCCGGCGCAGGCGGGCCATCTCCCGGCCGAGCTGTTCGGGATCGCCGCGGTCCCATCCATCGCTGATGATCAGCACGACGGCGCCATGACCGAGCACGCGGCGTGCGTGGTCACGCTGGAAGACATGCAGCGCATCCGCGATGCGAGTTCCCCCGCCGATGTCATGTACCTGGGTGGCCACGTGGTCGAGCGCCGAATCGATGTCGCCGTGACGCAGCAGGTGCGTGATTCTCGTCAAGTGTGTCGAAAACGCGAAGGTCTCGACGCGCTCGCGCCTGCCGATGACGTGAGCGAAGACGAGCAGTTGACGTGAGTAGCGATCCATCGACCCGCTGACATCGCAGAGGATGACGATCGGACGGCGCTTGGTGCGCGCGCTCGCGCGGGCGAGCCGGTGGGCGTCCCCTCCCTGGCGCGCAGCGGCCCGCATCGTGCGGCGCAGCTCGACCGTGCCGCGGCGATCGGCACGCAAGCGGCGGGTTCTGCGCTCGGCCACCCTCCACGGAGACTGACGGAGCAGCCGGCGCACCGCGGCGAGCTCCTCCCACGTCATCTCGCGAAAGTCGCGTTGACGCAGCAGTTCCTCGGCGCTGTACCCGGCGCTCGATGCGGGCGTCCCTTCGACCTCGCGGGCGACGCTGGGTGACGACAGTCCGAGGGCGTTCATCCATGCCAGCGCCTGTTTGGGGTCGAGTGCAAGAGGACGGCTGCGCCCGGGGATGGAACCGGCCTTGCCTTCGCCACCCGGTCTCGAGAAGAACAGATCGAAGGCCGCATCGAACACCGGCCCCTCCTCGCGCCGGGTCACGAAGACAGCTCGAAGCGCGTAGCGGACCTCGTCCGGGTGTTCCAGGTCGATCGCCAGCAGCGCTTCGCACGCGTCTCGCACGCGCTCGGGACCGGTGGTGAGCCCGGCATCGCGGAGGAGGCGCGCGAAGAGCGTGACGCTCTCGACAGGATCCGGTGCGTTGCCGATCATCTTCCGGCGTGCTCTGTGATCGCCTCCTCGCTTCGCTGGAGATCCTCCTGGTGCTTGACCGCCGCACCCATGGTCTCGCGCAGCGCCGCAGGCGTCGCCTCGGTGTGCCCGAGGGCTGCGAGCGCCCGCGCCCAGTCAACTGTTTCTGCCACCCCTGGCACTTTGTAGAGGTCGAGACCTCGGAGTCGCTGAGTCACCTCCGCAACCTGGCGGCCGAGATGCTCGGAGACCTCGGGCGCGCGAACGCGGACGATCGCGACCTCTCGTTCGAGGTCCGGGTAATCGATCCAGTGGTATAGACAGCGGCGCTTGAGCGCGTCGTGCACCTCGCGCGTTCGATTACCAGTGAGGATCACCAGTGGCGGATGGATCGCGCGAATCGTTCCCAACTCGGGGATGCTGATCGCGTAGTCGGCGAGGATCTCGAGCAGGAATGCCTCGAATTCCTCGTCTGATCTGTCGATCTCATCGATGAGCAGCACTGGCGCCACCGGGTCGTGGTTGTCGATGGCATCAAGCAGCGGGCGCCGCAGCAGGAACTCGGGGCCGAAGACATCCTGCTCGGCGCGAGCACGGTCTTCGCTCTCGCCGACAAGACGGATGTGCAGCAGCTGGCGCGCGTAGTTCCATTCGTAGGCGGCGTGGGCCAGGTCGATACCCTCGTAGCACTGCAACCGGATGAGTCGAGCGCCTAGACCGGCGGCAAGCGCTCGCGCAGCCTCGGTCTTCCCAACGCCGGCTTCGCCTTCGAGGAAGAGTGGCTTGTTGATGCGCATCGAGACGAGAATCGCCGTTGCCAGGCGCCGGTCGCACAAGTAGTCCTGCGCGGCGAGCAGCTCGACGACCGCGTCGACCGAAGCGGGCTGCGCGGCATCGGTCGATGCGTTCATGTGGTCAGCCTGACGAGTTCGCCGCACTGCGGTCAAGCCGCACGACTGTGACGTGGCTGCGTCACTCGGGATAGACGTCGATCTCCGTCGCCTTGACGACCGCGAAGACTTCGCCGCCCTCGGCAAGCCGCAACTCGGCCGCGGCCGCCGGCGTCACCTCTGCCACGAGCGGAAACGGCCCGTCGAGCCGGATGCGCCAGCGATCACCCTCGGGGTCGACGCCCGCGACCGTGCAGCGCACCACATTGCGGGGACTGCCTTCTGGAGCCTGACGGTAGAGGGCGATCGCTCGGGGCTGGATGGTCGCCAGCGCGGGTCCGGCCACGTCGGTTGCCACGGTGAGCGAGGACCCGTCCTCGAGAAGGATGGCCTCACCGGATACGACGCCGCGCAACAGGTTCAGCCCGGCCATGCGCGCGATCCATGCCGATCGAGGCCGCGCGGACACCTCGCTGAAGGGCCCCTCCTGGGTGACGTGACCTTCCTCGAGGACGATCACCCGGTCGGCGAGCGAGGCCGCCTCCAGGGGATCGTGGGTAACGAGCAACCGAACCCCGCTGAAGGTGGAGAGGTGCTCGCGCAGCGCCCGACGCAGCTCGAGACGGCCCGACGCGTCCACGGCGGCAAGCGGTTCGTCGAGGAGGAGTGCCTGGGGGTCGGTCACCAGGACGCGGGCGAGCGCGGCCCGTTGCGATTGGCCCCCGCTGAGAGCACTCGGGCGTGAATCGGCATATCTCCCGAGGTCGACTCGCTCCAGCCACTCATGAGCCTTCGTCGCTGCGACCTTGCGGTCCATGCCGCGTGCGCGGAGGCCGAACGCGACGTTGTCGAGGACGCTGAGGTGCGGGAACAATCCGTGGTCCTGGAACACGAATCCGACCCGTCGAGCTTCGGGCGCCAGCCACGCTCCGCTCTCGCTGTCCTCGAACACGACACCGTCCACCTCCACCCGTCCCTCGGCCACCGGAAGCAGGCCGGCGATGACGCGCAGGAGAGTCGTCTTGCCGGCGCCGTTCGGTCCGAGCACGGCGACGGTGACGTTGGAATCCACACTGACGTCGCAGTTGAGATGCAGGGTGCCGAGCTGCGTTTGCACGCGCGCCTGCAGGGTCAACGGAGTGCTCCGAGCCAGCGGTCGCGCAGCACGACGAGCACCAGGATCGAGATGGCGAGCAGAAGCAGGGAGAGCGTGATCGCCTCGCCAACCTGTCCAGATCCCTCGAACGAGCTGTACGCCGCGATCGGCAGCGTCTCGGTGGTGCCAGGGAAGCTCCCGGCAAAGGTGATCGTGGCGCCGAACTCGCCCAGTGCGCGCGCCCAGCAGAGCGCGGCTCCGGCGGCGATGGACGGCGCCGCCAGAGGCATCGTCACCTGCCAGAATCGCCGCCACGGTCGAGCCCCGAGGGTCGCGGCCACCTCCTCGAGGTGATCGTCGCGCTGGCGCAGGCCCGCCTCGACGGTGATCACCAGGAAGGGGAATCCGACGAACGCTTCGGCGATCGCCGCGCCCGCGGTGCTGAAGGGAAGCACGATCCCGAAGTGATGAAGCACGGTGCCGATCGGGGTGGTGGTGCCGAACGCCGTCTGCAGCGCGATGCCTCCGACCACGGGCGGCAGCACCAGAGGGAGGGTCACCAGCCCGCGAAAGACCCGGCGACCCGGCAGCGAGGTGCGCGCCAGCAGATACGCGAGCGGCACCCCGATGACCAGCGCGATCACGACCGCGATGGCCGAGCACTCGAGCGAGAGCCGGAGTGCCGTGAGCACGTCCGTGGATACGAGCTCGGACGGCAGGTTGCTCCAGTCGACGTGGGCCAGCAGCCCGATCAGCGGGAGCGCGATGAACAGAACGGCCACCGCCGCCGGGATGACGAGACCGATGAGCGGGCGTCGAGTGACGCCCCTGGTCACGACTTCGGCGGCGGCAGGAATCCGGCCGACAGCAGGATGGACTGGATGTTGCCGGACACAGCCGAGGTGACGAACGCCTCTGCGGCGCCCAGGTTGCTGCTCGCTTTGACGGCGGCGATCTCGTACGTCCCGATCTTGTTCTGCGCATCCGGGATCGGCACGCCGGTCACCTTGCCGGCTGCGCCGATCACGTCCGTGACGAACACGAGCGCCGCATTGGCGTCGCCCGACTCGAGTTGCTCGAGTACGGCTGCATCGCTGAGCTGGAGCGACACCGGATTGAACTTCAGCGAGTCAGAGGCTTCGATATCAGTCACATACTCGCCGACGGGCACGCTTGGATCGCCGATCACCAGCTTGACCGCAGGGTTGCTGAGGTCGGCGAGGGTCTTGATGTTCAAAGGATTCCCCGGCGCCACCGCGATCTCGAGCTTGTTCTGGCAGAACGCGTCAGGAGTCTCCACCAGCCCCTTGGCGGTCAGCTGAGCCATCGTGTCGGTGTTGGCGGTCGCGATGACGTCCGCCGGAGCACCGTTGATGATCTGAGTGACGAGGTCCTGCGAGCCGGCGAACGAGTACGTCCCCTTGAAGCCTGGGTTGTCCACCTCCAGGCCCTTCTCGGCCGTGTTGAACGCATTGGTTAGCGAAGAGGCTGCAAACACGGTCAGGTTCCCGCTGAACGGATTGGGGGGTGCTGAGGAGGCCAGCCCGCTCGAGCTGCCGCAGGCGGCGAGTGCCACAGCGGCGGTGGCGGTGATCGCCACGGGGCGGAAACGGATCTTCATCACTTCCTCGCCTGTGTCTCTGAGGATGGGGGCAACTCGATGACCACGTTTGTGGCCTTCACGGAAGCCACCGCGAGCATCCCCGGCTCCAGCCCGAGCTCGGCGACCGCCTCGCTACTGATCAGCGAGCTGATCCGGAATGGTCCTGCCTGGAGCTTGACGTGGGCCATCACCCCGTCGGTGGTGACATCGGTGACGAGTCCGCGGAAGTGGTTGCGTGCGGACTCGGTCACCGGCAGGGGCGGCTGACTGCTCGCAAGCTCGACAGCGAATCTGGCGAGTGCGACACCGTCAACCACGCGGTGGCCGCCCTCGGTGCGAAGCGTTTCGACGCGGCCGGCGTCGGCCCAGCGTCGAACGGTGTCCACGCTGACGCCCAGCAATTCCGCGGCCTGACCCATCTTGTACGTCGGCATGGGCCGCGACATTAGCGCAAAAGCGGCCTTCTCCTCAACCAGGCCTCGCGATTGCGGTCGCGCAGAACGGGTGTTGCGCGGGTCCTGTCACCGCGGGGACCCCTCGCCGTCGCGCTTTTGGGCGCGCCGGCGCTTCCTCCCGCGGTGCCACCCGCCGTTATTCCTGCGACACCACGGTGATCGCGTGGACCACGTCACTGGTGAAGAGCGGCGCGGGATAGACGACGCGCACGTATCCCTGCGGATCGATGACGTCGAGGTAGTTCGTCTTTGGGGGTTCGAGTGGCTCCCCCCATTGCAGCCACGTGATCTTGAGGGTCGCGTCCGGGCCGAGCAGCCAGTGCCAGCCCGGATCCCACTGCGTTGTGAGGTTCGTCTTGATGAACTCCTTCACGTCGGCTGCGGTGCGGTCAGGCATCACGCTCACGATCAGCAGCACAGGCTTGATGGTCTTGGGGAGCGCCTGCTCGACGGCAACGATGTCACGACCGAGGATCGGGCAGAGGTTGACGCAGAGCGGGTCCATGAAGGCCAGGAGCACCACGTGGCCCTTCTCATCCGCCAGCGACACCACCCTTCCGTTCTGGTCGACGAGCCCGGTCAGCGGAGGGGTCGTCTCACGCGTGAGCGGGGCGCCGATCACGTTCGACGAGGGCGTGATGTTCACCTGGGCTGCGGTTGTCGACGCCCGCGGATGTATCGCGAGCGACACCACAGCCCCGATGCCGATGCCGCCTGCAAGCGCCAGCACCACGATGAGCGCCTGCCCGCGCTTGGTACGGGTGATCCCTCCGAGGTTCCCCGATGGTTTCATCCACAAACCTCGCTCGCGCCCGGTTTGACTGTGTGATCCTCCCGCCCGCGAGGGTCGCGGCCAGCGCGGCGCCAATTATGCCTCGCCCGACCCGCGGCTGTGACCCGGGTGGTGGGCGAGGGTATGCTCCCCGCGTGATTCCCAATCGGCATATGCGGTTTGCCGCGTCGGGCGGCGTCATCCTGGCGCTTGTCGGGCTCTTCATCGGCCACACGCTCGAGTACCTCAGGGTGTGGGGATCCGCCGGGGTGGTCGCCTCGATGACCAACCCGGCGCATGTCTACATGCTCCCTGTGGCCGCCGTGCTGCTGGTGCTCAGCGCGGCGTTCGCGCTCCGGCTGGCCCGGGCGTGGCAGGCGCTGAACGACCGGCTCGACCGCGCCGGCGCGGGTGTGCGTCGCATCTGGCGCGGACGCTCTGAGCATGCCCCGGCCGCACGATCCGTGCGGTCGAATGCGGGATCGCGACTCCTCGCGATCTGGCTGCCACTGGCGGCAGCGCAGATCGTCCTGTATGTCATCCAGGAGAACGTCGAGGCGCTTGCGACTTCGCAGCGCGCCCCAGGATTGGGTGCCATCACCGGGATCCACTGGGCTGCACCGCTGGTGCACCTCTACGTGTCGCTGGTACTCGCCGCCACAGTCCGCATCTGCCAGGTTCTGTTTCACCGGCGCGAAGTCGCTGTCGAACGCGTGGAGGCACTGCTCCGAGCAGTCGCCCGGCGCTGCCGGACCGCCGTCGTTGTCCGCCACATGCCTGCAGTCCGCTCCGTCTCGCCGCTCGAGCGCGTGGGGCTGCACCTCTGGCGACGGCCGCCGCCGCTTCTTCTCGCTGTCTGATCGGCGTCCGTGAGCTTCGGCTCACCTTCGATCGTTCATCAACGAGGAGATATCACGTGTGGAAGCTCAGCCTTCGCGCTTGCGCCGTCGTCGCGGGCATGCTCCTGGCACTGGCGATGTCCGTCGACGTCGCATCAGCGCATTACGTTTTCACGGCCGGTGAATACCGGATTGCCATCGGATGGCAGAACGAGCCGGCATCCGGTACCGACACGTTCGTCGGCGAACAGAATGCAATTCAGGTGTTCGTCGATATCGCGTCGGCGAACAATCCGCAAGGCACGCCGGTGAGAACCCTCAACCAGGACTGCACGCATCCGGACTTCCAGGTCACGGTGACCGTCGGGACGACAACGAGCAGCCCGTTCTGCCCGGCACCCGCATACGACTCCGACACCGGCAACGGCAGGCTCGACGAGTACGACTACGCGCTGATCCCAACGGTGGTCGGCACCTATACCTTCCACATCTTCGGCAGCATCAACGGGATACCGATCGATCAGACGGTGACGTCAGGGCCGTCGACGTTCGATTCGGTCGCTGATTCGAGCGCTGTCGAGTTTCCCGTGGCAGTGCCGGCGGTGGCTGCTCTTTCGACGAAGGTCGATGCGGTCAACCAGCGGGCCGAGAGTGCGCTCGCGGATGCTCAATCGGCGACCACCAACGCAACCGCGGCCAAGTCCAGTGCGTCGACTGCGACGGTTCTCGCGATCGTCGCGATCGTGCTGGCGATGCTGCTCAGCGGGTTCAATGTGGCGATCGGGTCGCGCCGCCGGAGGACGTAGGGCATGCGCGCCAGGCCGGCATTCGCAGTCGCGCTCACGGTGGCGGTCGGAGCAGCGATCGGGCTGCCTTTGACGGTTGCCGCGCACGCGCTGCCGCAGAGCGCCGTTCCGCCCGAAGGTTCGGAGGTGCAGACCGCACCCAAGGTGGTGGAGATCACGTTCGGGGAGCCACCGGACCCGCGCCTGTCCAGCATCACGGTCGTGAACGGCTCCGGGGTCAGCGTCGATGCCGGCCCAACGGTTGCCGTCCCCGGCCTTCCTACCGAACTCGAGGTGCCGCTCAAGCCAATCGGCAACGGCGTGTACACGGTGACGTGGAAGACGGTGTCCGAAATTGACGGCCACCTGGCCACGGGTGCGTATGCCTTCGGCGTCGGCGAATCGGCCACGAGCGCCAACGCTCACGCTGCCAAGTCCGTGGTGTCACCTCCGCCGTCGATCCTTGCCGTGGTTGCACGGTGGCTGTTCTTCATTGGCGTGATGGCGATCGTCGGGGTGGCGTCAACGTGCTTGATCGCATTGCGTGCGGTCCCCAGGTTCGCGAAAGGCATGCTCGCCGGCGCATGGGTGATCGCCGCCCTTGGTGTCGCCGGCATCATCGAGGCGCAGCGAGAGGCGGCGGGCATCACCTTCAGCGCGCTGTTCGCTGCATCGCTTGGGATGACGGCGATCGAGCGCATCGTCGCGATTGCCGCGACAGGAGTCGCGATCGTGGTCGCCTGGTTCCTGGCAGGTGGCCTCTCGCGCATCGGCGTGTTGGCGGCCGGAATCGGTGCGGCAGCGTCGATGTGGGTGGACGTTGCGTCGAGCCACGCAGGCGCTCAGGCGCCCGTGGCCGCCAACCTCCTTATCCAGTGGGCGCACATCGTTGCCGGCGGCGTATGGCTCGGCGGACTCCTGGTGCTCATCCTCGCGGTCCGGGGGGCGCCGTCCGACGTCAAGGGCGCCGCCGTCCGCCGCTTCTCGACCACTGCCGGGATTGCGATTGTGGTCGTCGCGTTGACCGGGACCTTTCGCGCGGTGATCGAGATCGGCTCCATCGGCCAGCTCTTCGGGAGCGCGTTCGGGATTCTCGTGCTCGTCAAGGTGGCGTTGTTCGTCGTGCTTGCCGGACTTGGGGCCATCAACCGCTACGGCAATGTGCCCCACGCGTCGACGGTGCTTCGCGGCCTGCGCCGAGTCGGGTCCACTGAGGTCGTCATTGGTGTCGCCGTGGTGCTGATCGCCGCGACTCTGGTGAATGTTGCGCCGCCGGTCGCATCGACGCAGTCCACTGCGGCGGTGCGCGCCAGCCAGCTCGTTGTGAACGGCAGCGACTTTGCCACGACGGTCAAGGTGCGCCTCACCGTGTCGCCCGGCACCGCGGGGTTCAACGAGTTCACGCTTCGCGTTACCGACTACGACAGCGGAGCCACAGTGCACGCAAGCTCGGTGCAGCTCGAATTCACGCAGCCGCTCAGGCCTCAACTCGGCGAATCAACGCTCACGCTCAAGCGCGAACCCAACGGCACGTTTGCCGCTCGCGGAGGCAACCTTGCCGTCGCCGGCATCTGGGAGGTCGCGGCGATCATCGAGAATGCCGACAGCTCCACGGAGGTGCACCTGCAACTGACCACGATCACCCCCGCACCGTTTGTGACAGCGACACGATTCGCGGGGCTGCCGACGGTCTATTCGATCCAGCTGCAAAGCGGTTGGCTTGCTCAGGTGTATCTCGACCCTGATCATGCGGGTGCCGACGAGTTTCACGTCACGTTCGTCACGAACTCGAACGCGACCAGCGAGATCCCCATCGCGTCGGTGACCATCGGGATGACGCCGCCCGGCGGGACTCCCACGATCCTCGTCAGCCGCAGGCTCGATTCGAAGGGGCATTTCGTCGCAGACGCCACCGTGCCCGCAGGCGCGACGCGCTACGACATCATCGCCACCACGACGAGCGGCGTTGCGATCGCGACCTACGTGACCATCACGCCCGGATCGTGATCATCGGATGGACGAGTTGATCAACTCCGCGACAACGGCCGGCTGCTCGAGATAGGGGAGGTGCGCCATTCCGTCGAGCATCTCGAACCGCGCCTGCGGCAGCCAGTCAGCGAGCTCCTTCGACCGCGCCACGATGAACGGCAGATCGAGGTTGCCGCAGGCGACCGTCACCGGCACGGTGATCTCTTCGAGGCGTGACCAGGCGACCAGCCCGCTCCTGCCCGATTCCTCAGGGATCTCGTTCTTCAACGCGATGGCGTTCATAGCCAGGGCGAGATCTCGAGCCGGGCCGGCAACGCGCCCTTCGGGTCCTGCGGGCCCGTCCAGCCAGAGCCACATCTCGACGCGGTTGATCTCGTCGATCTCGCCGGACGTCTGCGCCGCCTCCCACATGCGCACGAGGCGATCGGTGTCGCCATCGACCACGCCCGGTTCGGGTGCGCCGCTCACCGCCGGGGCGAGGAGCACCAGGCCGGCGACGCGTTCCGGCGATGTCAGCGCGGCGTCGATCGCAATCTCGCCGCCCATCGAGCTGCCCACCAGCCACACCGGGCCGCTGGCCACCTGGTCGAGCACGGCATTGAGGTCGTCGAGGTGCGTGAAGCCGTAGGTTGCGCCTGACGTCTCCCCGTAGCCGCGCATGTCGTAGGCGACGACGCCCTTTGCGGG
>PKYW01000024.1:0-160 GCA_003132805.1 Candidatus Dormiibacterota bacterium
CGATTACTAGCAACTCCGCCTTCATGCAGGCGAGTTTCAGCCTGCAATCCGAACCGAGACGCGCTTTAAGGGATTCGCTCCACCTCGCGGTATCGCAACCCTCTGTACGCGCCAATGTAGCACGTGTGTAGCCCTGGACATAAGGGGCATGATGACTTGA
>PKYW01000024.1:309-55960 GCA_003132805.1 Candidatus Dormiibacterota bacterium
TCGAATTAAACCACATGCTCCGCTGCTTGTGCGGGCCCCCGTCAATTCCTTTGAGTTTTAATCTTGCGACCGTACTCCCCAGGCGGTGCACTTAATGCGTTAGCTGCGGCACTGAGCGCGTCAATACGCCCAACACCTAGTGCACATCGTTTAGGGCGTGGACTACCGGGGTATCTAATCCCGTTCGCTCCCCACGCTTTCGCGCTACAGCGTCAGTTGCGAGCCAGAAGGCCGCCTTCGCCACTGGTGTTCCTCCCGATATCTACGCATTTCACTACTACACCGGGAATTCCACCTTCCTCTCTCGCACTCAAGCCGACCAGTATTGGAGGCAGTTTCAGAGTTGAGCCCTGAAATTTCACCACCAACTTTGTCGGCCGCCTTAACGCGCTTTACGCCCAGTAAATCCGGATAACGCTCGCCCCCTACGTATTACCGCGGCTGCTGGCACGTAGTTAGCCGGGGCTTTCTTGGAGGGTACCGTCATTGTGTTCTTCCCCTCCGACAGAGCTTTACAACCCTAAGGTCTTCATCACTCACGCGGCGTTGCTCCGTCAGGCTTTCGCCCATTGCGGAAAATTCCTAACTGCTGCCTCCCGTAGGAGTCTGGGCCGTGTCTCAGTCCCAGTGTGGCTGATCGTCCTCTCAGACCAGCTACCCATCATCGCCTTGGTAGGCCGTTACCCCACCAACAAGCTAATAGGCCGCGAGCCCGTCATTGAGCGGCTTGCGCCTTTACTCACATCAGGATGTCCTGTTGTGACCACATCGGGTATTAATCCTGGTTTCCCAGGGCTATCCCCAACTCAAAGGTAGGTTGCTCACGTGTTACTCACCCGTTCGCCGCTAGATGTGAATTGGGTTACCCCGCATCACACCGCGCTCGACTTGCATGTTTCATGCACGCCGCCAGCGTTAATCCTGAGCCAGGATCAAACTCTCCATGAATACGTCTGTGTCCCGGTATAACCGGGTCGTAGACATGCTTGACGAGGCCTACGCCGGTCCGTGCTCGATCGCACGAGACCCAAGGCCGTCGCGGAAAGTCGTCTCCACTCTTCAAGTGTCAAGGTTCATGGCGCGCCAAGTCCACGATGGAATCCCTGGCAACGCGGCCGTCGGGAGCACCCCCGAGCGGGCAACCCGCAGAGTTTACCCATCCGGAGGGCTGAGGTCAAGTTGAACGCGGCCGCTTGTGGCCCGTTCTGGGAAACTGACCGGGCTAAGAGTCCAGGGATTCTGTCGGTCTGGCGGAGATCGTCGCCCTTCTCTGGTACCCCGGTACATGGGAGAATCGCGGCATGCTCTGGGTCGTCAGGCGCCGATGGTGGATCCTCGCCGCCGGCTTGGCGCTCTTCCTTCTTGGCATTGAGCCGCCCGATCCCGGGGGGTGGGACTGGCGCACTGTCGTGGGCGGCGTGGGGATAGTTCTGGTCATGTTGGGACTGCTTGGGGTTGTTGTTGCTATTCCCATGGCGCTGCGGGCCCGCCGCGAGGAGCCTCACTCTCCCCGTTCAAACTGACCCACTACCCCTCGGTGTCGACCGTTCGGCCCCTCGCCGCCTCAGCAGTCTGGTAGGCCTCCACCTGCCGGCGTATCGCCGGCGGCAGATTGCCGGAGACGAGGTCGGCGATCGATACGCGCTCGAGCACCGATCGTAGACTCGAGCGCACCGCCATCCAGACATCGCGAAGCGGTTCTGCGGGGCCGGGATACCGCAGGGTCGCGACGCTCTCGTCGTGCACCGATACGAGCGGGCCGTCGATAGCACGGATGACGTCGGCAAGGTTGATCTCTGATGCGGGGCGGGCAAGCGAGTACCCGCCCTGGATGCCGCGCTGGCTGGTCACCAGTCGGGCGTGGCGCAGCTCGTTGAGGATCCCCAGAAGGAAGCGCAGCGGGATGTCCTGCGACGAAGCGATGTCCTCAGCCTTCATGGCGTGGTCGTCCGCGCTTCCGGCGTGACCAGCCGCGTGGGCGCCGAGCTCGGCCATGGCGCGAAGCGCGTAATCGGACTTTGCGGAAAGTCGCATCAGCCCATTGTCCTATGACTACATGAACTTCATGCGATAGGTCGACTTGTCGCCGCGGGCAGGGGATCTGGGCGGGGTCCTGGAGTTAGGGCCTCCGGAGAAATTCCACTTGCTCTATCGAAAAGATATAGTTATGCTCATCACCAGCCTCACCGTGGGTGTCTGGCACCGAGGGTCGAGGCGACGAGCGTTCACAGGGGGTGGAAATGTCCGTCGGGGGGGTAACCAGGTTCGTCGTGGTGGGCGGCGGCTGCAGCGGCATGCTGGTCGCCGCGGAGATCACCGCGAGATGGGGTGACCGCGGCTGCGAGGTCGTGGTCGTCGATCCAGCCGAGACTCCAGGTCGAGGCGTCGCATATGCAACGTCCTCTCCGAGCCATCTGCTCAACGTTCCGGCTGATCAGATGAGCGCGCACCCGGACCGACCGGGTCATTTCGCGGCGTGGGCGCGCCGTCGCGACGCGGGCGTGGGCAACCACAGTTTCGCGCCTCGGATGCTGTACGGGGACTATCTCGAGGATGTCTGGCGCGAGGCCCAGCAAGGTGCGCTGAGCGTTTCGTCACTCGCTCATCGCCGGACCCGCGCCGCTTCGGTGACCCCGGCACAGGACGGCAACACTGTGCATGTTGGCCTCGAGGATGGAGGCTGTGTCGACGCCGATTACGTGGTGCTCGCGATGGGCAATCTGCCTCCCAGAGCAGGCGCAGGTCTGGCCCCGGCGATGGCGACCAGCGCCAGGTACATTGGCGATCCGTGGCGCCCCGGGGCCCTCGATGACGTCACCGGCTCAGTGCTGCTGATCGGGACTGGGCTCACCGCGATCGATACAGCGCTTGCGCTGGTCGAGCGTGGGATCGCCGGGCCGATACGCGCGATCTCGCGCCACGGTTTGCTCCCGAGAGCGCATCGACCGGACGCGCCCGCCGTCCATACGGCGGCAGCCGCGCCCTCAGAACGCACGGTTCGTTCGCTCATCGCGCTCCTGCGTGGAAACCCCGACACGTCCGGGGATTGGCGCCGCGCGATCGACGAGTTTCGACCGCACGCAGCAGAGGTGTGGCGAACCATGCCCGAGGTCGAGCGCCGCCGGTTCCTGCGCCATGCCGCTCGTTTCTGGGAGATCCACCGCCATCGCATGGCGCCCGAGGTCGCGGATCGCGTCGGCAATCTGATTGCAGCAAGCCGTCTCAGCGTGCGTGCCGGAGCAATCGAGGGATACCGGGAGGTGCCCGGCGCGATCGAGGTGGTGATCCGGCGGCGACGCTCCGCCGGACGCGAGGTGATTTCGGTATCTCATGTCATCAACTGCACCGGACCCCAGCTCAGGGTCAGCGAAGCCGGAGATCGCCTCGTCGACAATCTCCTTGCCGGAGGTGTGGTGCGGCCGGGGCCGTTCGACCTCGGCATCGACGTCGCGGAAGACGGCGCCGTCATCGACGCTCAGGGTGTCCCGTCGCCGCGTATCTGGTCGATCGGGCCGCTTCGCCGGGGTGTGGAATGGGAGACCACCGCGGTGCGCGAGATTCGTTCCCAGGCGGTATCCCTCGCGGCACGCTTGCTGGCTGTCGAAGCGCCCGAACAGCCGCCGGTCCGCGCGGATGCTCAGGACGCGCTGCCGTCGCGCGTGCTGACCACGATTGCCAATGCCATCGTGTCCCCGGGAGTCGAACGCGCGGGGGTCGTCTCATGATCGACATCTACGCGCACAAGGTTGCCGGCCTCGGCAATCGTTCGCATCTCGCGACCGACTGTCATACAGCCATCGTCATCGACCCGCCGCGAGATGTCGATCGCACCATTGCGCTCGCCGGGCGTCACGGAGTCGAAATTCGACTCGTTCTCGACACGCACATCCGTGGAGCTTATCAATGACGCGGCGTTGCGCCCTAAGGTACTCCCCGCCTGAATCGCACTCGAACGAGGGGCGTCTAGCGCTCGTACCAGGGGAGCTGGTTGATCGCCTGGGGTTGCCTGGCAGTGATCCGGGCGAACACGCGCTCACCGCATCCCGAACACTTCGCCATCGGCCTGTGGTAGTCCACTTCTGAGCCGGCCGCGCGCCGGTACACGGGAAAGGTGAGCGGAATCAGGCGGTCAGCCCCGCATGAAGGGCAAAGGATCATCAAAGTGAGGCGCATGGTCCCACTTCTCCCAACCTTTCATGTGTGCGTTGGGAAACCATTCCGGGTCAGAAAACAGTCGCGGATCAGACGTTCGTGCGCCTTTTCGTCATTGCGAATGCCGCTTTGCTGACAGACGACGGATGCGCCGCATGGCACGGTCGACGCCTTGTGCTTGTGTGTCCTCTGATCGACCCCGGCCGGTCGTTCGCGAAAGCAAGGCGGCAGACGAACTAGCCGCGAGCCGCCCGGACTTAGAGCGCCCGGCGACCGGCGAATGCGCGCGCCATTGTGAGCTCGTCCGCATACTCGAGATCCGACCCGGCCGGCAATCCGTGCGCAGGCCGGGACACGGTCACTCCGAGGCTCGCGAGTCGCTCGGCGACGTAGTACGCGGTGGCCTCGCCCTCGACGTCCGGGTCGGTGGCGATCACCACCTCGCGAATCTCTCCTTCAGCCACCCGTCCCTCGAGCTCGCGGATACGCAGCTCGTCGGGGCCGATGCCGTCCATCGGCGATAGCGCGCCGCCCAGCACGTGGTAGAGGCCGTGAAACTCGCCACTCCGTTCGACAGCCAGCACGTCGAGCGCTTCCTCGACAACGCATAACAACGATCCATCGCGCTTTGCATCCGTGCATATCGCACAGAGCGGTCCGTCGGCTATGAAGAAGCACCGCGAGCACGGGCGTACCCGCGTGTGCAGGTCGGTGAGCGCTCCGGCCAGACGCTGGGACATGTCCGCAGACGCGCGCAGGCAGTAGAACGTCAGGCGTTGCGCTGTCTTGGGGCCGATGCCGGGGAGCCGTCCGAACTCCGCGGCAAGGCGCTCGACAGCCTCAGGGACGAGTGGCACGACCCTCCTCCGACATCACGCCGCGGCCCGCTCCCGGTCAGAGCAGGCCGGGAGGAAGCCCCAAACCGGCGGTCAACTGCGACATGTTGGCGGCCGCTGCAGCGCGCGACTTCTCGAGGGCGTCGTTGCAGGCTGCCATCACGAGGTCGGCGAGCAGCTCCGCACCCTCTTCGAGCGCCTCCGGCTCGATCGCGACGGCGAGGATCTTTTGATGCCCGTCTGCCGTGATCGACACCACGCCGCCCCCGGCGGTCCCGGTCACCGTCACGTCGTTGAGCTCCTCCTGCATCTTGGCCATGCGGGCCTGCACCTGCTGGAGCTGCTTCATCATCTGCTGCTGGTTCTTCATCTCAGACCTCGTTGGGCAGTCTACCCACCGTTGACCGATCGCGGCGCTCCGAGCCTCGCGTCGTCGTGGAGGCGAGTGGCGGTGACCCGGCTGCCGGCGAACGTGTCGAGCACGGCCTGGGTGATGTCGCTCACCGCCCCCGAAGGCCCGCGCGGGCGCTCCTCGCCGGTGAACCGTGTCAGCACCTCGACGGGACGTCCGCCAATGGCCGATAGCGCCTCTGCGATGACGCGCCGTTTCTCCGGGTCACTGATCTGCTCGTGGTGAAAGCGACCATTGGTGCCGATGGTCACGCTGGTGGCGTCGGCGTCGACAGGCTTGCAGTCGCGCAGCACTCCCGCGAGACCCTTGTTCGCCCGGGCCACGGCCTCGATCGCAACGGGCCACTCCGCGGTCCAGCCGTCGACGGTGGAGAGATCCCGCCTGCCGATCGCCTCGACGATCACCTCGCCGACGTCTGACGCCATGGCGACAGGCGCTGGGTCCGCGCTCATCGCCTCCTCCGCCGGGCGTTCACCATCCACGGTATCGGCTTGCGGGTCAGGAGCATCGGTTGGTCGCAGAGGCACTGACACCACGGGCGGCGCCTGTGCCGGGCTTCCACCACCGGCTCCGCCCCCACGCTCCAGCGCTGCCACCCGCGCCACCAGCGCGGACACAGCGGCCGCCTCGCCATCGGCGGCCGGCGGACGCAGGGCTCGCAGCAGACTCACCTCGACGAGCAGGCGTGCATCGACCGACTGGCGGAGGTTCATCTCCGCCTCCGCGACCAGCTCGAGCAGACGC
The DNA here is from genome assembly GCA_003132805.1 of Candidatus Dormiibacterota bacterium. GTDB lineage: Bacteria > Chloroflexota > Dormibacteria > Aeolococcales > Aeolococcaceae > Palsa-851. Next base: position 6,454 of record PKYW01000024.1, read on the forward strand.
AACCACAACCCGGCCGGCGCGATCGCCGCGAGGTCGGCGACGAGCGCGACCTCATCCGGACCGACCGACGCACCCTCGGGGTAGCCGAGGGCGACCAGCTCCGCGGCTCGAGCCAGACGCGCGACATCGCGAAACAGCTGGCGTGGATCGGCGCCGGCGTCGAACGCCGCCGCGGCCGCCCTCAGGGTGCCGGCGGGATCGGCGCCGGCCAGGGAGCTCACCAGCGCGTGGAGGATCGATGGGTCGGTGAGGCCGAGCGACCGCCTCGCAACGGCCACAGTCACCGGCCGCTCGCCGGCGCCGAGCGCCTGCTCGAGCAGGACGAGCGCATCTCGGAGGCTGCCCTGCGCCGCGGTGGCGAGCAACGCGAGGGCGTCGGGGTCGACGCGTTCGTTCTCTTTCCCCGCCACCTCTGCGAGCAACTGCTCGATCGCCGGCGCCGGCACCCGACGGAAGTCGAAGCGTTGCACCCGCGAGCGGATGGTTTCGGGAACCTTGTGCGGTTCGGTGGTCGCGAGCACGAAGAGGATGTGTGGCGGCGGCTCCTCGAGCGTCTTGAGGAACGCATTCCATGCGTCCGTGGTGAGCATGTGCGCCTCGTCGATGATGTAGACCTTGCGACGCAGCGATGCAGGCAGATAGCCCACCCGTTCGCGAAGCTCGCGCATGTCGTCGATGCTGCGGTTGCTCGCGGCGTCGATCTCGAGGACGTCCACGGACGCTCCGCTGAGGATCTCCAGGCAGGGCGGGCACACGTTGTCCGGCTCACCGTCGACGGGAGCGTCGCAGTTCACGGCGCGCGCAAGGATGCGAGCGGTCGAGGTCTTGCCGGTGCCCCGGACGCCCGTGAACAGGTAACCGTGGGCCAGCTCGCCGGAGCGCACCTCGTTGACCAGGGTCCGCGCGACGACCTCCTGCCCAACCAGGTCGGCAAAGCGCTGAGGACGATACCGGCGATAGAGGGCGAGGCTCACGACTCCTCCACGATAGCCACTCGCACGATGGTCACCCGGCGCGGGCGGCGTTGTCGCAATGACGGGAAAACGAGGCAGTCGCGCACCCCACGTCGTTGGCACGCCACCGGCGCTCACCCGTACGACCGGCTCAGACCAGGTGTCCCCACGGCACCCCCGGGAGACCGCTTACCGCTGCTTCCTTCCGGACCTGACGGGGTTCACGGGCCCGAGCTGCGCGGGACCCAGTCGTCAACGCCGGCGCGTCCGGAGCAGACCCAATGACGCGCCCCCTCGATGGGGAATTCAGCCCCGCTATAGCGGATTGCGGGTACAGGGCACCGCTAACGCCCCGCCTAGCGCGACCACCGTCATTGTACCGGCAGCGACGCCGCCATCGGGTCCTCGATGAGCACCGAGGCAGGCCCGTCAGCGTGCTCCGGCCAGCGCAGCGACACGCGGGTGCCGGAGCCGAGCAGGGTGTCGACATCGATGGTCGCGCCGTGCGCCTCAACCACGCGTCTGACCAGCGCAAGGCCCATGCCGGTGCCTCCGAAGCGCCGGGTCGCGGTGTTGTCCGCCTGGTAGAAGCGCTCGAAGATGCGCGGAACATCCTCGGTCGCGATGCCGATCCCCTCGTCGATGACCTCGACGAGCACTGTGCCGGGGTCGGCCGGCGCCCCACGCACGAGCACTCGCCCGTGGCCGTCGCTGAACTTCACCGCGTTGTCGATGAGCGCACGCAGCACCTGTCCGAGCCGATCCGGATCGGCTCGCAGGGTCACCCCCGGAGCCACCTCGACCTCGACCGGGACTGGCAGTCCGCCCTTGTGTCGCTCCCCCACCACCGTGGTCGCGGCACGTACTGCGTCCTCGAGGGGCACGTCCGCCATGGCGAGGACCAGCGCCTCGCCGTCGCCCACCGAGAAATCGATGATCGTCTCGACGATCCCGTCGAGATTCCGGGCGGCGACCTGGATGTCACGGAGCGCGTCGAGCTTCGGAGCGTCCTCCCACACCGCCCAGCACATCTCGATGAGATCGCTGAGACCGAGGATCGCCGTGAGCGGCGTGCGCAACTCGTGCTGCACCGTCGAGAGGAAGTCCGTCTTCATGGTGTCGAGGTCACGGAGACGCCGCACCGACTCCCGCTCCATCTCGTAGAGACGCGCATTCTCCATCGCGATTGCCGCGTTGTTGGCAAGGATGGCAAGAACACCCTCGATATCGGCGTCTGGCGTCGTGGAGTCGGAGGGCGACATCACCGCCAGCGCGCCAACCACCTCGCCGCGGTACGACATCGGCAGCACCAGCAAGGATCCGCGCCCGGGAACCACGCGTCGGACACGCCGCCCGGCGACGACGTCCGGTTCCAGCTCCCAGGCGTCGAAGGTGACCGGCGCCGTCACGTGGGGGTCGACGACCCTGACGCTGAAGCGCTCACCGTCGCGAAGTGCCAACGCAGCCGTCGCGCCGCCGCCGGCGATCGAGGCAGCCGTGCACACCACCTCGCGCTGCAGCTCGGCAACGCCATCGGTCGTGCTGGTGAGCGCCCGTGCCACCGCGTTGACCCGATCAACTGGGCTTTCAGCCGGCACGTGAGGGTTCACGTCGCCCTTCATGCTTCGATCATACGGACGGCCCGGGCGGCGTCCGCCGATGAGTCAGTGACGACCGCCAAACAGCCGGGTGGATACCTGGGGCTCCTCGCCACGCGCGATCCTCCGGATATTCGCCGCATGGCGGACGACCACGAGCGTCGACGCCAGTGCCGTGAACACGAACGGCACCGCGTCGTGGCGGCGGGTGCTCTCCAGGCCGGCGCCGAGCGTGGCCGTTCCAGCCGCGGTGAGCGAACCGACCGACATGGTCCGGCTCAGCGCGAGCGCGCCGATACCGCCGACGGTTGCCCACGCCGCCGCCTCGGGCGACACCATCAACAGCCCGCCGAATGCGGTGGCGACCGCCTTCCCGCCGCGGAACCTGGCGAAGACCGGCCACGAGTGACCGATGCAGGCAGCCAGCCCCGCAGCGGCTTGCGCGGCCGGGTCGGCACCGGACCGGCGCGCAATGGCCACGGCGCCCGCTCCCTTGGCGACGTCGAGCGCGAAGGTGATCGCACCGGCTCTGGCGCCGACCGTCCGCAGCACGTTGGCGGTGCCCATGTTGCCGCTGCCGAAGTCTCGGACGTCGAGACCGCCGACCGTCTTGCCGACGATCAGCCCGAAGGGCACCGACCCGATCAGATATCCCGCGGCGCAGCTCGCCACTGCAGCCGCGTTGCCAGCCATGCGGCGACGAGTCTATCCCTGCACGACATCGGGCGACAGCACGGCGACCCCCGGCGAGGGCCGGAGCAGGAAGGTCTCGCCGCCGCAGGCATCGGCCATCGCACTCCGGCACGCCTCAGCGTTCTCCAGGGTCACGAGCGCGACGACGGTCCCGCCGAATCCGGCGCCGACCATCCGGGCGCCGAGGCACCCTGGCGCTGCTTCGACTGCGCTCACGACCGTGTCGAGGATCGGCGTGCTCACCTCGTGGAGGTCGCGAAGCGATCGATGGCTTGCCGACATCAGACGGCCGAGGGCGACGAGGTCCGCCCGCCGCATCGCATCGGCGCCCTCGACCGCGCGCCGTGACTCAGCCATCACGTGCCGAAGGCGGCGCTCGATCGCCGGGTCGAGGTGTCCCGCCACGATAGCCGCCTCCGTCAGGTCCTGGCAGCCTTCGACGCTCAGAGCGGCGAGGCCTGACTCGGTCTCCTCGCGACGGCGCCGGTACTCCGCGCCGCCGACATCGTGGTGCGTCCCGGTGTCGCACGCCACCAGAACAGCTTCCGGCCACAGCCACCCCACCGACACCTCGGCCCCGGTTGCGCAGTCGAGCAGCAGGGCACCCTGGGCCGGCGCGTCCACCACGGCGCGTTGATCGAGCGGGCCGCACGGGATCCCAAGCACGTCGCGTTCAGCCGAGAGCGCCACGGCGGCGAGATCCCGCGCCGTCATGCGCAGACCGAGCAGACGGAGGATCGCGGCGGTGACGGCCACCATGAGAGCCGCAGATGAGGCAAGACCGGCGCCGGCCGGGAGGGTGGCCGCGATGCCCACCTCAACGACTGGCACCGCGATGCCCCGCTCGCGGAGCGCGACCACCGGAGCGAGGACGCGATCACCAACATCGCCGCGAGGTCCGGCTTCGATGCGGGTCACAACGTTCTCGCCGCTGGCGACGCGGAAGCGCTCGGTCGTGCTGCGGCGAAGGGCGACGGCGATACCGAGCTGAATCGCGACACAGAGCACCTGGCCGCCGGCGTAGTCCACGTGTTCCCCCACCAGCGTGCAGCGTCCCGGGGCCCAGGCCGACGATGCGGCCGGTCCCGCCCCTGCAGCGTTCTCGAGTGCCTCCTGCGCCGCAAGGATCAGAGCGCGCGACTCACCGGTCGTCATAGACGTGGTGGAACGGATACCACTGCTCGGGGTGCACGCGGATCGCCGGCTCGACGGCGGTTGCAACCCGCGCGATCACCGCGGTGTCGTTCCCCGACAGGTCAATCGCCGGATGGATCTCGAGGACCCACGCCCAACCGTCGCGCCGGCAGGTCACCGGGAGGATTGCCGCACCGGTGGCCGCCGCCAGTCGCGCCGGCACAGCGCTGCATCGAACCGGTCCCCCGCAGAACGGCACGACGACGGTCGGCCCGGCCTCGGGGACGTCGAGCATCAGGGCGACCGTCCGCCCCCGCCTGAGCGCGCGGAACAACCCCCGCGCCGACTGCCGCACCGTGAAGATCTCGAGACCCTTTCGCTCGCGCGACCGGGCGACCATCTCGGTGATCCCCGGGGACACGACCGGCGCCATGACGGTGCTGAGGTGCAACCCCAGGCCGAGCGATGCGCTCGCCGCCATGTCCCAGTTGCCGAAGTGCGGGAGCACCACCATCGACCCGCGGTCGCCGACGTTGAGGTGCTCCGCGCCGATCACCCGAAAATGCTCGAGCACCTGCGCCGAGTCCAACGGCTCCGCCCACATCGAGTCGGCGATCATGCGGACATACTCCTGGTACGAATGGCGCGCGAGCCTCGCCGCCGCGCGGCTGTCCAGGAGCGGGTTCATCCGGTGGTGGTTCGCCGCTGCCCGAACCCGGTCCTCGCGGCTCAAGCGCGCGTACCAGGCCGCTCCAACCGCGGCCGACACGGGGGCGCGCAGCGGGCCGGCGGTTCGCGCAGCCCGGGTGAGCATGCCGAGCACCATCGCGGGCACATCGCGATGTGCTGCTCCTCCCAGGGGAATTTCCGCGCCCGTCAGCGCAGTGTTCCGGCTCCCGCTGTCGCCACCGCGAGCAGCGGCTGAATCAGCACCACCAGGCCCACGCCGGCAATGCATGCTGCGCTCGCGACGATTCGAGAGACCAGCGGGGTTGCGCCGAGTGTGAATGGCACCTCGTCACCCGCGTCCGCGTACAGCGTCGCGAAGAGGCGGACCGCTGCGATCACGGTCAGCAGTGTCGCGCCGGTGGCAAGGACCGCAAGCCAGCCGTAATGCGTGTCGGCGGCACTCGAAATCAGCAGCGCTCGCGAAAGAAAACCGGCGAGGGGCGGCACCCCGGCGAGGGTCCCCAGCGACACAGTCAGGAGCAGTGCCGCCGGCGCCGACCGATGCGCCAGACCACGCATGTCCTCGATCCTGTCGCCGATACCGGCCACCTGGAGCATGGCGAGCACCCCGAACGCGGCGAGGATCGCGATCGCGGTGATGCCGAGGCCGCCGAGGAACGCGGTCATGCCGTATGCCGGGAAGCCTCGTGACCCGTTGCCGAATGCGAGCAGGCCGAGCAGCAGCATCGCGGCCTGCGCGCTCACAAGCTGGCCGATGAGCCGCGAGACCGTCGTCTCCCGGAGCGAGCTCAGCGACGAGTAACCGAGGCCAAGCGCGGCGACGATCGGGACGAGCCATCTCCAGACGCTGACGTCGGGACCGAGGCCGGAGATCGTCACGCGTGCCAGCGCCGCACCACCTGCGATCAGGCTCGCGGCGATGATGAAACCGGCGGTGCCCGCAGGGATGTTGGTGGCGACGCGCCCGACCCACTGGCGGAGCGGGAACACGCCGAACATGGCGCAGAGACCAAGCACGGCCAGCGCAACGCCGAGGGCGACAGCGCCGGGTGCGCCGCTCGCGGCTCCCGTGACCACGGCGAGGTTGGTGCTCCGCGTGGTCCCGTAGAGGAGCACCAGCCCGTAGAGCACCGCCGCGAGGCCGGCGCCACCCTCGATGAGATGCTCGAACGACGACACGGCGCCGCGAGGGTTGGTCTTGACGAGCGCGCCAAGCGCAACCAGGCAGAGCAGCATGGCGGCCAGCGCGACGAAGAGCGTGATCATGTCGCGCTCGGCGGCGATCGCCTCGACTGCGGCCGTCGACACAAGAATCAGTGCGTAGTAAGCGCTCGTCCGCAACGGAATCGTCCGGACCGCCGAATCGCTGATCAAGCAGGTGATGAGTGCTGTGACGCATGCGAGGATGGCGATGAACAGCGCAAAGCTGTCGACCACAAAGCCACCGCTCAGCACGTTGACGGCGATGCCGGACGGGTGCTGACGCAGGCCGAGCAGCACCAGTGCGCACGCGGCCAGTGACCCGAGGAGCCCGATACACGCGATCCAGCGATGGACGTCCGGACGCAGCCCTGGCCTGACCACAGCGATGATCGCGGACAGCACCGCAATCCCGACGAGCATCGCCTCCGGGAGCAGGGCCAGGGTCATGGCGTGTGTGGAATTCACCGCCCTAGCCCCCGGTGATCCGTGTGGTGATCTCGAGAACGCCGTTGGTGATCACCGGGACAACGGCCCCTGCACGAACGCCGAAGAGCAACACGGCGCCGACGAGCGGGATCAGCACGGTCAGGTCGAGCAGGGTCACGTCGCGCACACGGGCGAACTGGTCGCGCACCGGTCCGAAGAAGACCCGATTGGCGACCCAGACGAGACCGCCGGTGGTCACAATCACGCTCGCCATCACGAGCACCGTCGCGATGCGGTGCTCGGGAAACGAGCCGGCGAACACCATGAAGTCGCCGGTGAAGCCGGCGAGCATCGGGATGCCGATGATGCTGGCCGCAGCAACAAGGTAGAAGCCCGTGAGTCGCGGTGCCTGCGAGACCAGCCCGCCCATGGCGCGGATGCTCGTCGTGCGCGTGCGCTCCTCAACGGCGCCACTGACGAGCGTGAGCATCGCCGAGGCGAAGCCCTGCCCTGCAAGCAGCAGCACGGCCCCGACCAGCGCGACCGACGTCTGCGCGCCGATGGCGAGCAGGACAAGCGACATCTGCGCGACGTTCATGTAGCCGATGAAGCGGCGCAACTCATCCTGGCGGAGCGCGCCAATGCTGCCCCAGAAGGCGCCCACCACGGCGAGCCCGGTGATGACGAATGAGTAGTAGTGGGCAGGGACCGGGAAGACGATGAGGCTGATCCGCATCATCCCGTAGGCGCCGAGCATCAGCATGGTTCCGGACAGCACCGTCGCCACGCCCGCGCTCGCCTTGCTCTGTGCCTCGATCATCCAGGTATGCACAGGGAAGATGGCCATGGCGATGGCGAAGGCGATGAAGCTGAGCCAGAATCCCACGGTCTCCGCGGTGATCGAGAAGGTGGTCAGGTCGGGGGTCATGTCCGACGTCTGATTCCCTGCCTCCACCACAACGATCACGGTGGTCGCGATGATCAGCGCGAGTGACACCGCCTGGAAGCCGGCGAACCACGCCGCCGCTCGCCGTGCACCGTCACCTCCATAGATCCGGATGAGCAGGTACATCGGGACAAGCAACAAACCCCAGAAGGCTGCGAAGAGCACGAAGTCCGAGGAGCAGAGCACGCCGTTGACACCGGTCTCGACCAGCAGCATGAGAACCACGTACAGGCGCACGCGCTCGTGCACCTTCCAGGAATGGAACATCGCGCAGCCGAAGATGGTCGTGACCACCACCAGGAGCGGAAGCGTGATGCCGTCGGCGACGAGGTCGTAGTGCGCCTGGAAGAGGAAATTCCAGAACCACGTGTGGTTCTCCTGGTACGCCGATGCCAGGCCGCCACCGGGGCCGAGCCCGATCTGGCCGAGAATCGCGAAGAACGTCGTCACGAAGAAGCTCGCGCCGGCCCCGGCGAGTGCGACGGTGCGCACCCGCGTGCGCTCCTCGTCGTTGCGTTCGGGGAGGAACACCGCGATCAGCGCGAAGAGCAGCGGTGCCCAGATGATCGTCGAGAGGATGACGTTCATGCGAGGTGCACCCAGAGGTGCCCGGTCGCGGCGAGCACCGACAGGAGCGCGAGGATCGCGATGACCACGATGCCGCCGGCGAGATAGCGCGCAAACCGGGCGTTGCGAAAGAACGCGAGTCCCCCGGCGGCGTAATCGACGCTGTCGCCTACCGATGTCTCGATGGGCGCTGTCACCTCGTCGTCGAAGGCGGCGACGCGGGCAGCGATGGCGAGGATCGGCTGCGCGGCCAGCTCAGTGAGCCGCTCGACATAGAAGCCCTCCGCGGCGACGCGCAGCGGCAGGATTCCCCGCTCCATCACGGCGGCGGCCCGACGAGCCGGGCCGAACCAGAGATACGCCGCGCCGAGGCCGCACGCGAGCGTCAGGAGTGCGATCACCGCTGCCGTTGCGTCGAGCCCGATCGCCTGATGGTGACGACCGTCGAAGACAAAACGCATGAAGGGTTCGAGCCCTGGCAGGCCGATCACGGTGGCGACCACGGCCGCGAGGATGGCGAGCCAGAGCACGCGGCGGAGCGTGCCCTCGACCTCGGTGACGCGATCGTGCTGGAAACCCCGTCTGCGGGCGACGGTACCGCCGGTCACCGTGAGCAGCACACGACCGGCGAGCAATGCCACCAGCACCGCGCCGATCAGTGTGACGACGAGCACCACGACGCGCTCGATTCCGCTGAAGGTTCCACCGGCGGGATCGGTGCCGCTGAGTGCGGAGGCCATCGCGTAATACGCGCTGAGACCGAGTCCGCCGGCGAGCACTGTCCAGACACCGAGCGCGACGCTCGTGGTGCGCAGCTTTGCCCATGCACCGCCCATCTCCGCGATGTCGTCGGTGCGATACACGCGGACGAGGTTGCCCACCGCAAGCAACAGGAGCGTCGACGTGAACATCGACGTGATCGCGATGAACAGGCCCGCGCTGTATCCACCCATGCCCACAGCAACGATGCCGAGCCCGATCTCGGCCGACACCGCGCAGACCGCGATACGCGTGATGCTCCGCTGGGCGATGCCGGTCGCCGCCGAGAGCACGACGGTGATGCCGCCCGCGAGCGCCAGGACGGGCAGGGCGCGCGGTGCGTGCGCCACCACGGGGTAGATCCGGGCCACCAGGTAGATCCCGAGCGGCGCGACCGTCGCGGCGACCATCGCAATCACCGGGGCCGCTGACGCAGCGGTATCGGTGAGCCAGACCGTGAAGGGAAACAGTGCGCTGCGGACCGCCGCGGCGACGAGGAACACGATCCCCATCACCAGGAGCGCGCGTGGTCCCGTGGCCGCGACGCCGTGATGCAGCGTGGCGATCACTCCCTGCTGAACGATGCTGAAAGAGAAGGGATCGGCGAACGACTGTCCGGCGGGTGCCTCCAGCAGCGACGAGAAGACACCGAACTTGATCCACGCGAACAGGACGCCGAGGGTGAGCGCGATGTCGCCGGCTGTCACGACGATGATGGCGCGCATCGCGCGCCCGGCGATGTCGGCGCGCTGCCACGACAGCGTCATCAGGATGTAGAGGCAGGCCGACGCACCCACCCACAGGATCAGCGAGTCGAAGAGGTTGGGACTCAGCACGAAACCCGTGGTGCAGAACGCGAGGATCGAAGATCCGCAGAAGAAGCGCCGGTAGCCGTTCTCGCCACGCATCGCGGTGACCCCGTATGCCTGGATCACAAAGGTCGCAAGGGTGATGGCGGCGGCGAAGCTCGCCGACAACGCATCGACGTGCACGCCCACCTGTGCCTGGAACTGGGTCGCGAAGGTCGCGCCTTCCGGCGGACTCATCGCGAAGAAGGTCAGCAGCGAGTCGAATTGCGCGCCGGTCGCGTGTGTCACGCGGACGACGAGCACGACCGCGGCGGTCAGAAACGACAGGCCGGTGAAGAAGACGCAGAGCTGCGCGGCACGTCGTTGTGTCTCGACGCCGAGCGACAGCAGCGCGCCGAGCAGCGGCAGGAAGGGAATCGCCCAGGCCGCGTTGTAGATGGCCATCCCCTATCCCTCGAGGTCGCCGAGGGCGTCGATATCCGCCCGTCCGGTGCGCCGCCAGAGCAGCATGATCAGCGCGAACCCAAGACTGCAGATGCAGCTCGCCACCACGATCGCGAATGCGGCGAGTGCGTCGCCGAACGCGGGCGGACCCTGGATCGCGTGGGTGAACCCGACCAGCGCGATCACCGGAGCGGCGAAGAGCAGGCCGATCGCGATGGTGACCCCAAGCGGATGGCGGCGCGCGAGCAGCCCATAGATCCCGATCGCGAACACGGCCGCGCTCAGCACCGCGAACGACCCCGGGCCGACGTTCACGGGTCGTTCCTCGCCGGGCGTCGCCGGCCCTGCTCACGATCCTGACGGCGGCGCAGNNGCGCTCCTCCGTCCGATCACGAGGGCGGCACCGATGGTGACGACAACCGCCACGACGGCGATCGCCAGGGCGTATGGCGTGCGGTAATGCAACACGGTCACCAGCGCGGTGTCGATGTGGAAGGCCGGGGCCGTCACGATGAGAGTCCCGGGGTACCACCCGCTCCCCGCCGCGGCGAGGGTCACCACAAGCACTGCGGCAGTACCGACCGCGATCGGAGCGGCAATCCAGAAGCGCTCGGGAAGGTTCGGTGCACTGTTGAGCCCGCGATACGCGTCGCGCCGGAGCACGAGGGTGATGACACCCGCCGCCACTCCGGGTACCACCAGCTGCACCACCGCCAGTGCATACGCCCCCGAGATGACCTCGAGCACGGCCATGAGCACGATCACCGCGGCGCCTCCAAACGCGGCATGGCGCAGTGAAGGAAGCCCAACTGCGGCCCCGGCGGCAAGCACGATGAGCACGGCGACGGCGTAGAACGCGACTGCGTTAGGGGTCATAGGGGCGCGGGCGGCATTGTAGTCAGCGCGGCCTCACACCGAATCGTCGTCTTCAAGCCGCGACGCAGGCGTTGGGGCCGCGGAGCGGACTGTGCCGGGCACTCGCTCGAAGAGGAGCACCAGGCTCAAACCGATGGCCGCCACCAGCAAACCGACGATCGCCACAGGGGTCACCCGGATGCCGATCAGGGGCAGCGAAACGCCGGCGTCCCACGGTCCGGGCGTCGAGGCCGACGCGGCCGGCCCATAGCGAGCGATCGCCGCGGGGCTCGGAAACACGCGCTGCCCGATGACCCCCGCGACGAAAGCGAGACTGCCCACCGTGCAGATGTAATAGAGCCAGTTCCCGGTCTGGCGCCCGGCGTACGCGGATCCCGTCACCGCCAGGCAGCCGAAGAGCACTGCGAGGATGCCGATGACAACCTGCTCTGGGGTCGGAGGCACCGCCGCGGCGCCTCAGGCTGGCCGGCGGATCAAGCCGCCTCCGAGAACCTCGTCATCGCGGTAGAGCACGAGTGACTGCCCGGGGGCGGCCTGGTCGACCGGGCTCTCGAATCGCACCAGGACCTCGTGGTGATCGCCGGCCTCGATCTGCGCGGGATAGGGCTCGCCGTGGGCGCGCAGCTGCGCTTCACAGCGGGTGCCAGCGGGTGGGGCTGCACCAGCGACCCATCGGACCGCGGAAGCCTCGATAGTGCTGGAGCGAAGCGCCTCGCGCGGACCCACCACGACCGTGTTCGAGGCGGGTAGCAGCTGAATGACGTAGCGCGGCGCGGCGTCGGGGCGCGAGGGCGAGATCCCCAGGCCGGCTCGCTGGCCCACCGTGAAAAAGGGCAGGCCCGCATGCTCACCGATCACGGTGCCGTCGACGTCGGTGATGGCGCCCGGGGCAAAACGGCCGCCCAGACGCAATCGGAGCTCGGTCCTCAGGTCCGAATCGACGAAGCACAGGTCCTGGGACTCGGGCTTGGCCGCGGTCCCAAGCCCGAGCGCCGCAGCTTCGGCGCGGACATCGGCCTTGGACTCGTCCGCCCCCAGGAGGAACACGGCGCTTTGCAGCTGCTGCTGGTCCAGCCGGTGGAGCACGTAGGCCTGGTCCCGGCGCGTATCTCGAGCGCGGTGCAGGGTGGTGAGTGAGCGCCTCCGCCCCGTGCGCGCGTAGTGGCCGGTGGCAAGATGCGTGGCCCCCGCCGCCCGAGCCCGTTCCAGGAGCACGCCGAACTTGATGCGCTGATTGCAGCGGACGCACGGGTTCGGGGTGACTCCGGCCGCGTATCCGGCTTCGAAGTCACGCACCACCTCGTCCTCGAAATCGCGCTCGAGGTTCCACACGTAGTGAGGGAGCGCCAGGGCAGTAGCGACGCGCCGCGCGTCATCCACCGCGTCGATCGAGCAGCAGCCGCGATCGCGGACGGTCTCCCGGTTTCCGGCCCACATCGCCAGCGTGATACCGAAGGCGCGCAGGCCGGTTGCGGCGACGCGCGCGGCCGTGACACTCGAATCCACCCCACCTGACATTGCCACGGCGATCACGGCCGATCGCGGCAGCAGATCCAGCGGACGGTCAGCGGGGACCGCCACCTCCGGCAACGGCGGGGACGATCGATACCTCGTCGCGCTCGGCGATGGGGGTATCGAGACCCTGGGCGAAGCGGATATCGGAGTCATTGACATAGATGTTGATGAACTGCCTCAGGCTCCCGGTGTCGTCGTACAGACGATCGTGGAAGCCAGGATAGGTTGCATCGAGGTTGTTGAGGACGGCGCCGACGGTGGCGCCGTCAACGCTCACCTCGGCGCTGCCTCCGGTGAGGCGGCGAAGCGGTCCGGGGACGCGAACGGTGGTAGCCATTGAGCGCCGAGTATACGGAGGGTCAGTGCTCCGAGCGCCGCGCCGGCTGACCAGCCTCGTTCACGGCGCGCTCACCGCTCGGACGGAGACGTCCGGCCCGGCGCAGTTCCTCCACGCGGCGAAGGTTCGCTTCGGTCCAGTTGCTTTTCGGGCGCCGCGGGGAAAAACGGAGCATGTAGCTGGCGTCGTCGACTCGTCTGATGATGCTGTCGATCCAGCCGTTGCAGAGCGCCTCGTCCACAGCGTCCGCGTACGTGATGCCGGGGCGTTCGAACCCTTTCTTCCAGAACCCGACCCACAGCTCCGGCGCCAACGGGTTGGAGGCGAACCAGGCGGCAAGATCGCCAGGCGAGAGGAAGAACTTGGGATGCGGCGGCTGGGGTGGGGTCACGGCTCGGGTTTGAGATCGACAACGAGCGGGCTCTTCTCCACCCGCGTCTGGGCGCCCGCCACGAGGTCGTCGAAGACCAGCTGCGACCACGACTCCATGCTGAGGTAGTGGCGGCGCATCGCCTCGAGCGAGAGCGTCTCGCCCTCGAGCTTCTCGATCTCGCGCACCTCGACGACACCACCTTCCGGCACGACGAGGAAGACGAGTCCGAGGTGCACGCGCGACACCGGGCTCGAGTCGTCGTTGAGCAAAGCCACGAGGCTCGCTCGCGCGGGGGCCGCGCAGCGGATCTCCTCCGCCCATTCGCGGCGGAGGCCGCCGACCACCGGGTCCTCCCCCTCGCCGTCGCCTGGGTTCACGTGTCCGCCGATCCCGAGCGAGTACAGGTGATGGAGCCGCTTCTCGCTCGATCGCCGCAGGCGGCGCGTGAGCAGGTACGTATCGTCATGGCGATGGTGGACGACGCAGTACGGAATGATCTGCTGCAACTCGGGGTCGTCCTCGATCTCCGCGCGTGGCCGGTACTCGGACGTGGCATGGATCGTCCGGAGCACGCGCTCGAGGCCGCGCGCGACCAGGCCGTGCCACGCACCGTCCGGGAAGATCGTAGATCGAGGCACACAGAGGACGTCCTCCCCCCCGTGCGCACGGCTTCGCCGCGGCCCGACGGCACGCGGACCAGCCACGCTTCTCGGCACCGAGCGCATTCTTTCACCCGCGATGCCTGAGTTGCCCGAGGTCGAGGCCCTGTGCCGGTCGTTCGACACCCGTCTGCGCGGCCGGGTGGTGTCCCGAGTGACCGTCCGATCGGTCGCGGTCCTCAAGACGTTCGACCCCCCGGTCACCGCCCTCGAAGGCCGCGCTTCCGCCGGCTGCGTCCGCCGAGGCAAGTTCCTTGATCTCTCGATCCCACCGCTGCACCTGGTGGTGCACCTCGCCCGCGGAGGGTGGATCAGGTTGCTCGACAAGCCGACGAACGCCCGCCCCTCGCTGCGCGGCCCGCTGGCGGTGATGGTCACCCTCGAGGACGGCGGCAGCCTCGAGATCACCGAGCACGGCACTGACAAGCGCCTCGCGGTGTCGGTGGTCAAAGACCCCCGCGACGTCCCCGGGATCGTCCGCCTCGGGATCGACGCGCTCGACGCCTCGCTGTCGCCCAGAAAGCTTGGGGACATCCTGCGAGGTCAGCGCGGAACGATCAAAAGCGTCCTGGCGGACCAGTCGGTCATCGCCGGCATCGGGAATGCCTATTCGGACGAGATCCTCCATGCCGCACAGCTCTCGCCCTTCCGGCACGCCGACGCGCTGAGCGGCGAGGAGCTCGAGCGGCTCGATGCGGCGATTCGCGAGGTACTGACCGCGGCGGTGGCGCTCGCAGTCGCGTCAGATCCAACCTCCCTCAAGGATGGGAAACGGCAGTCGATGCGTGTGCACGGCCGCACCGGCCTCCCCTGCCCCATCTGTGGCGAGACGGTTCGTGAAGTCTCGCTGGCATCACGCTCGTTTCAGTACTGCCCGGGATGCCAGACCGGGGGTCGCGTCTTTGCGGACCGGCGCCTGAGCCGGCTGCTCCGATGAATCCGGTCGAAACCCGTGAGGACGATGGCGGGGGCACCCCGCTGGCGCTGGAGCGGGCGCTCTGGGCGCTGCGCGCCTACGACACCACCGCGCTTGCCACCACCAGCGAGGCGGGACCGCACGTTGCCGGCGTCTTCTTCGCACCGGAGCGCACTGCGACTGGCATCAGCCTCCTGGTCGCGACGCGGGGTGGGTCGCGCCTGCATCGTGAGATCGAGGCGGATCCGCGCGTCGCCTTCATGTGCTCGCCGGGCAATGCTTCGCGATGGATCCAGGGCGGGGGCGTCGCCAGCATCGTCGCGGAGCCCGGCATGCGCATCGATGCCGCCAGGCGACTCATCGAGCACGCGGCGGGAGCCCAGGCCTACGTCGAGGGACCCGGGGTTGTCCCCGTCACGATCGCGGTGCGCTGGCTGAAGGTCGTCGAGGCGCGCGAGGGCCCCCATCTCCTGCTTCGCTTCGATCCCTGAGCGTCAGGACGCGATCAGGGCCGCGAGGTCAGGGAAGAACCCGGGGTAGGACACGGCCGCGGCATCCGCGCCGTCAATCACCGATGCACCCGCACCGGCCGGAACCAGCGCGGCGGCAATCGCCCAGGCCATGGCGAAGCGATGATCCCCTGCCGCGTCAAGGTGGGCGGCGCGCAGCCGGACCGGGCCGTGGACGGTGACGGAGTCAGCGGTGCTCTCGCACGTGACACCGAGCAGCCGCAGGCCGGTCTCGAGCATGGCGATGCGGTCGGATTCCTTGTTGCGCAGCTCGCCGGCGTCGCGGATCTCGGTATCACCGTCCGCCTGGCTGGCGAGCACCGCGATGATCGGCAACTCGTCGATGCATCGCACCGTGAGCTCCCCCGCGATGGTGATTCCATGGAGCCGGGTCCCTCGGACCTCCACGTCGCCCATGGGCTCCACCCCGCCGGCCGGGGCACCCTCGTCCACCAGCACCTGGGCGTCCATAGCCTCGAGCACCGTGAGGATCCCGGTGCGCCCGGGGTTGAGGCCGACGCCGGGACAGCGCACCCGCCACCCCGGCCGTGAGGCGGCCAGGGCCAGGAAGAACGCCGCAGAGCTCAGATCGCCGGGGACTCGCAGCCCGAAGGGCTCGACCGGCCCGGGATGCACCGTCACCACCGGGCCATCCGAATCGACGCCCACCCCGCACATGCGCAGCATCCGTTCGGTGTGGTCGCGGGTCGGAAGAGGCTCGATGACGGTGGTTGGTCCATCACCTGAAAGTGCCGCGAGCAGGATGGCCGATTTCACCTGGGCGCTCGCCACCGGGGAGCGCCAGGTCACACCGTTGAGCACCTGCCTGCCGTGCACGCGAAGTGGTGGCGTGCCGTCCGGCGACGCCTCAACATCGGCCCCCATTGCGCGCAGTGGATCGCCCACGCGCAGCATCGGTCGCCGGCGGAGCGACTCATCGCCGTCGAGGATCGCCTCGAAGTCGTTGCCCGCAAGCACACCTGCGAGCAGACGCATTGTGGTGCCCGAATTGGCGCAGTCGAGCACTGTGTCGGGAGCGCTGAACCTGCCGACGCCGTTGCCGTCGAGCGCGTATCGCGCCGGCGGAAAATCGCGCACCCACACGCCGCAGGCCCGGAGACACGCGGCGGTGGCGAGGACATCCGCCGCCGGCGACGCGTTGCCGATGTAGGTCCGGCCTCGGGCGAGCGCGCCGAGGATGAGGGCTCGGTGGCTGATCGACTTGTCCCCGGGAACATTGACCACGCCGTCGACATGCCCTGCGGGGGCCACGCGTTCCTGCGTCACCCGGCTCGCGCGGCCTCCTCTCCGATCATCGCTGTGAGGAATGCCTCGGCTGCCGCCACCGGGTTGTCGGGGTCCTCACCGATGCGATCGAGCAGCGCCGAGCCGACCACAGCAGCCTCGGCGTGCCCGCGCAGCGCCTCGAGGTGCTCGTGGTTCGAAAGTCCGAAGCCGAGCGCGCGCGGCAGCGGGGTCACGTTGCGGACTCTGTCGAGCAGTGCGATCGCTTCGCCGGCAACCGTCCGGCGGGCGCCGGTCACGCCGGTGACCCCGACGCAGTAGACGAACCCAGCGCCAGTCGAACAGATTCGTGCGAGACGGTCCGCCGTCGTCGTCGGGGCGACCAGTGGGATGACCGCGACTCCCGCTGCATGCATCGCCTCACGGACGTCTTTCGCCTCGTCGAGCGGAAGATCCGGAAAGATGGCGCCGTCGATCCCTGCCGCCGACGCAGTTCGGGCAAACTCCTCGAGCCCGAAACTGAGCACTGGATTGACATATGTCATCACCGCGAGCGGGATCGTCACGCCTCGCGCACGCGCGTCGCGCACCTGATCCAGCGCAAGGGCAAGGGTCATACCGTTGCCCAGCGCCACCTGTCCGGTGCGTTGAATGGTGGGTCCGTCAGCGAGTGGATCGCTGAACGGAATGCCGACCTCGGCGGCGATGGAGCCCGTGCGCTGCGCGCACAGCAGGAGCTCAGCGAGGATGTCGAGCCTCGGATAGCCGGCGGTGAAATAAGGGATCAATCCCGGCGTCGCTCCCGGTATCCGCGCGGCGAACGCGGCGCTGAACCGCGTGTCCGGCACCGGTGCCGTCATGCGCGATCGAACTCGCGCACGGTGTCGATGTCCTTGTCACCGCGGCCGCTGAGACAGATCAGCACGACATCGTCGACGTTCTGGTCGCCCGCGATCTGGGCGGCCACGTGGACGGCGTGGGACGACTCAAGCGCGGGGATGATGCCCTCGAGCAGGCAGAGCTCGTGGAATGCGGCCAGCGCGTCGGAGTCGGTCGCGGCACGGTATTCGACGCGCCCGCTGTCCCGAAGCGCGCTGTGCTCGGGGCCGACCCCCGGGTAGTCGAGGCCGGCGCTGATCGAATGCGTGGCCATGACCTGGCCGTCGGGGTCCTGCATGAGGTAGCTCAGAGAGCCGTGGAGCACACCCGGGCGTCCCCGTGAGAGCGGTGCCGCATGCTCACCGCTGTCGAGCCCGCGCCCGGCAGCCTCCACACCGACCAGGCGGACGTCGTCGTCGAGGAAGGCGGCGAAGATGCCGATGGCGTTGCTGCCGCCGCCAACGCAGGCCACCACAACGCTTGGGAGCCGCTCAAGCCGGGAGAGCATCTGCGCTCTTGCCTCGTCACCGATGACCCGCTGCAGCCGGCGCACCAGCGCCGGGTACGGATGCGGCCCGACGGCGCTGCCGATCACGTAGTGGGTGGCGCGAACGTTGGCGACCCAGTCCCGGATCGCCTCGTTGGTCGCGTCCTTGAGCGTGGCCGACCCGCTGTCAACGGGCACGACATCGGCGCCCAGCAGACCCATCTTGTAGACGTTGAGCGCCTGCCGGCGCATGTCCTCCCGTCCCATGTACACAACGCATTCGAGACCGAATGCCGCGCAGGCGGTGGCCGTGGCGACGCCATGCTGCCCGGCCCCGGTTTCGGCGATGATCCGGCGCTTGCCCATGCGCCGGGCAAGCAACACCTGTCCGAGAGCGTTGTTCAGCTTGTGCGCGCCCGTATGCAACAGGTCCTCTCGCTTGAGCCAGATCTGCGCTCCCTGATGCGCATCGCTGAGACGACCCGCGTGGGTCACCGGCGTCGGACGACCGGCGAAATCCGCGAGCCAGCGATCCAGCTCGGACGTAAAGGCCGGGTCGGCAAATGCGGTGGTCATCTCGACTTCGAGTTCCTCGAGCGCCGGGACCAGGGTTTCCGGAACGTATGCGCCGCCGTAGCCGTCGAACCGGCCGGGTGCCACCAGCGTCATCGGCGGTCGAGCTCCAGGTCCGCTGCAGCGGCACGCGCGGCCATCACGAAGCTGCGCACCAGCTCGGGATCCTTGTCCCCGGGTCCGCGTTCGAGCCGGCTCGACGCGTCGACACCGGCGGGGCGGACCGTTGCGATCGCCCCGCCGACATCCTCCGCGCCGAGGCCCCCGGCAAGCAGGATCTCGCGGTGACGGGCGATGTCGGCCGCCCAGTCCAGTGGAACTCGGTGGCCGGTTCCGCCGGGGAGCGCGCCACGATCCGGCCGTCCATCGAGCATCACCAAGGTGTCCGGCGGCCACTCGATGGTGCTCGCCGTCGCGCGATCGTCCACGTTGATGACAGGGATGACGGGAACCGAGCAGGCGTTGACCAGGTCGGGGTCGAAATCGCCGTGCACTTGAACGGCGGCGAGGCGATAGCGAGATGCGGCTGCGTCGCACTCGGCAGCGCTGGGCTCGACGAAGACGCCGATCAGGTCCGCTCGGGCGCGGACCGCACGAACGACCGCAAGCGCGTCCGTGTCGTTGACCCAACGCGAACTCTTCGGAACGAACATGAGGCCGATCCAGTCGGCGCCGGCTTCGATGGCGACCTCGGCGACCTCGGGAGTGCGGACGCCGCACACCTTGACGATCACGACTCCGTCGCCTCTCGCGCGGCGGCGACGACGGCGGCGCACATGGTCTCCGGGGAGGGCGCCCGCATCAGCAGTTCGCCGACGAGGACGGCGTCTGCGCCGTCGCGCACGAGACGCGTGACGTCGTCGGGACTGCGCACCCCCGACTCCGCAATGCAGACGACGCCGTCGGGGATCGCCCGGCGCACCCGTGCGAAGGTGCCGAGATCGGTTGTCAGGGTTTGCAGGTTGCGGTTGTTGATGCCGATGCACTCCGCGCCCGCGGCGAGCGCAACGCGCGCCTCGTCGACGTCGTGTACCTCGACGATTGCCTGCGCGCCGCTGCGCGCCACCCCCGCGAGACACTGGTCGAGCGCATCGCCGTCGAGCATCGCCACGATCAGGAGCACCCAGTCCGCGCCGGCCACCCGCGCCTCCGCGATCTGCACGGGGTCAAGCGTGAAATCCTTGCGCAGCAAGGGGAGATCGACCGCTCGGCGCACCTGTGCGAGGTCGTCGAGCGATCCTCCGAAATCCGGCCCGTCGGTGAGCACGGAGATCGCGGCAACACCGCATGTGGTGTAGACCGCTGCCATGGCGAGAGGATCGAGCGTGGATCGCAGCACGCCGCCACTCGGCGAGCGCCGCTTCATCTCGGCGATGATCGCGCCACCGCGCAGCGTTGTCCTGATACCAGGCGCCGGAGGCAGCGACTCCGCCTTCGCCCAGAGCGCCGCCTCGGCACAGCGGAGCTGGTCGACCTCGGTCCGCTTCCTCAGCGCGATGGCTTCCAGCGCGCCCGACGCGGTCACGTGCCCACCCCGACGGCGACGCCGGCAGTCGCGAGAAAGTTGCTCAGCAGCGCACGGCCGGCGGGCGTGCCCACCGACTCGGGGTGAAACTGCACGCCCTCGACGGGAAACGTCCTGTGACGCATGGCCATGATCAGGCCGTCGTCGCTCCATGCCGTGGCTTCGAGGGATTCGGGCAATGAGTCTGCCGCGACCACCAGCGAGTGGTAGCGAGTGGCCATGAACGGGTCGTCGAGACCGCGGAGCACCCCCGCGCCGCCGTGGTGCACAGGACCGACCTTGCCGTGGACCACCGCCGGTGCGCGCACCACCGTCGCGCCGTATGCGACGCCGATCGCCTGATGGCCGAGGCAGACGCCGAGCATCGGCACCGTCTCCCCGAGCTCGCGGACGACGTCGACACAGATGCCGGCTTCTTCGGGTGTCCTCGGCCCCGGCGACATCACGATGGCGGCGGGGTTGGCGCGCACGATGCCGGCGACCGAGACCGCGTCGTTGCGCTCGACGGTCACGGTGGCGCCCAGCTCGCGCAGGTACTGCACGAGGTTGAAGGTAAACGAGTCGTAGTTGTCGATGACCAGCACCTGACCACTCAGCGTTGCGCCCACGCGTTCGCCTCCTCAACCGCAAGGATCTGCGCAGCCACCTTGTTGTCGATCTCCACGGTCTCCTCGCGGATCGACGAATCGGCCACGATGCCGGCCGCCGCCTGCACGTAGGCGACGCCGTCGCGGATCACAATCGTGCGCAGCGCGATCGCAGTGTCGAGGTCGCCGCCGTAGCCGACATAGCCGATCGCACCTGCATAGGGCCCTCGAGCCTCGGGCTCGAGCTCGGCGATGATCTCCATGGCACGGATCTTCGGCGCTCCGGTCACCGTGCCCGCGGGAAAGCACGCACGCAGCGCGTCGAGCGAGTCGCTCTGGTCGTCGAGGGTTCCCTCGATGCTGCTCACCAGGTGCATCACGTGCGAGTAGCGCTCGACCTCCATGTGCTGGGTCACGCGAACGCTGCCGGTGGCGCACACACGTCCGAGATCATTGCGCCCGAGGTCGATGAGCATGAGGTGCTCGGCGGCCTCCTTGTCGCTGGCTCGCAGCTCGCTTTCCATCCGCTCGTCGTCCTCCGGGGTCCGTCCGCGCCGCCGGGTTCCCGCGATCGGGTGATACCGCACTTTCTTCCCGGTCACCTGGACCAGCATCTCTGGGGACGCGCCGACCAGGATGCACTCCGGGGTGGCGATATAGATCATGTACGGGCTTGGATTGATGGCCCGGAGCGCGACGTACACATCGAAGGGATCCGCATGCAGCGGCAGGGCGAATCGCCTCGAGACCTGGACCTGGAAGATGTCGCCGGCGACGATGTAGTCGAGGGCCCGCCGGACTCGATCCTGGAACTCGTCTCGGGAAAGATTGGCCTCGTGGTCGTGTGCGGTGACATCCACCGGGATGCCCGCAAGCGCGACTGCCGGCTCGGGCGCCGCGCCGCAGATGGCCTCACGCAGCGCGTCGATACGCGAGAGCGCTTGCGCGTGAGCCGCCTCCAGCCCGGTCGGGTCGTCGCGGTGCAAACAGCTCGAGAGCAGGAGCCGGTGCTGCGCGTGGTCGAAGACCGCGACGGTGTCGAAGACGGCGAACCACTGGTGCGGCAGTCCCAGCGGGTCCTGTGCCGCGTCGGGCAGCCGCTCATAGCGGCCCGCCGCCTCGTACGTGAGAAAACCGACTGCCCCGCCGAGCAGCGGCGCAGCCAGCCCGGGTGCGCAGGCCGCGGCTAACGACGCGATATCGCGATCGATCACCGCCAGCGGATCATCGCCCCCCGGGGTGTCACGGATCACGCGTGAAGGCCCGTGCCCGAGCATCGACCAGCGCGCCACGGCGCCGCTGCCCTCGACCGACTCGAGGAGGAAGCAACTCGCGTCCGTGCCGAGCGCCCGCATCGCCGCGACCGGTGTCGCCGTGCCGACCGGCAACTCGAGGACCACCGCGACGACGTCGTGGTCAGCGACCCGGCGCCGCGTCTCCTCGATGCCGGGAAGCGGCTGGTTCATCGGTCCCGCGCCATGGAGGGGTCATCCGGAAACCCCGGCGCCGACATACTGCGCGATCCGGCGCGCCGCCTCCTCCAGGTTGGCGATGGATGCGGCATAGCTGAGACGGATGTGCCCCGCGCCCTCCGGTCCGAAGGATCGCCCTGGGAGGACCGCGACCCCGACCTCGTCGAGCAGGGAACTCGCCAGCTCGCGGTCTCCGAAGCCGGTCGCGGTGATGTCGGGGAAGACATAGAAGGCGCCTGCCGGGCTGTTGCACTTGAAGCCCGGAATCTGGTTGAGCAGCTCGACGATGCGGTCGCGGCGATGGCTGAACTCGGCGACCATCCGGTCCACGGCCGCGTCGGACTCGGGCGAGTCGAACGCCTCAACGGCGGCCCACTGCGTGAATGCCGCGGCGCACGACGAGCTGTTGATCATCAGCGTGTCCATCTTCTTCGCGATCGGCACCGGCATCGAGCCGAAGCCGAGGCGCCAGCCGCACATGGCCCACGCCTTGGAAAGCCCGTCCATGTAGATGGTGCGCTCCGCCATCCCGTCGATCCCGTACAGCGAGACGTGCGCGCCGTCGTAGCTCAGGCGGTTGTAGATCTCGTCACTGAGGACGATGAGGTCGTGCTCGATGGCCAGGCGCGCGATCGCCTCGCAATCGTCCCGGGTGAGGATGCCGCCGGTGGGGTTCTGGGGCGAGTTGACCACCAGCATCCGCGTCCGCGGGGTGATGAGCCTCGCCAGTTCGTCAACGTCGGCGCGGAAGTCGTTCGCCTGGCGCAGCGGCAGCGAAACCGCCTTGGCGCCGATGAACTCCACGAGCGAGCGGTAGATCGGGTACCCCGGATCGGGAACGATCACCTCGTCCCCCTCCTCCACCAGCGACAGCAGCGCGAAGAGGAGGAGGTTCTTCGACCCCGGGGTCAGCACGATGTTCTCGAACTGCACGGGGACACCCGTATGCCGGGACACGTATGCGGCGGTCTTCTCGCGAACCTCGCGGATACCGCTTGCCGCGGTGTAGTGCGTCGCCCCTTCGCGCATGGCGCGCACGGCGGCGTCGATGATGTTGTCAGGAGTGGCAAAATCAGGCTCGCCGATCTCGAGGTGGACGATGCTCCGTCCCTCGGCCTCGAGCAGGCGGGCATGGGCGAGCACCTCGAACGCGCTCTCGGTGCCCAACCGGTTGAGGCGTTCGGCGAAACGGATCGTCATGACGCCACCATCATGGCGGGAAGCTTGCCGGTCGGTGCGGAATACTCGACGTCGACACGTTCCACTCGCGCGTGGCTCGGGCCTTCGCGGAGCAGACGGAGCACTCGTTCCACCTCATGCGCCGGCCCTTGCAGCACCGCCTCGACCGTCCCATCTGGGAGGTTGCGCACGGTGCCTGACAGGCCGGCATCGCCGGCGTGGCTGATCACGAAGGCGCGAAATCCCACCATCTGCACTCGTCCATGCACGACTGCGCGCACACGTACCACCGCTTCACCCATCGCCGCCCGATTATAGGTGGGCGGCTTTGCCGGCTCAGGCAGCTGCGGGCGAGAGCTCCTTGGCCGCGGTCAGCCTGCGCACCAGCGGCGGGATCTCACGGAGATTCTTGATCTCCACGCCGCTCAGCTCGGACAGCAGGGCGAGAATCCGGCGCTGCACCGGCGCCTCGTGGTCGCGGCCCGGGAGATACCAGTTGAGCATTCGCGAGATGTACTCGGGGTCCTCGAGCTGGCTCACCACCGACGGCTCGGTGATCGTGGTCGGGTGCTTGGGCGCGTCATTGGTGCTGCGCATCATCCACAGCGACATCTTCAGGATGTCGGGGAGCACCTCGGGCTTGTTGGCGACGGCCCGGCGCATGTACTTCGCGTAGCACGCCGCATGACGCAGTTCGTCGGCCGCGAGGATCTTGAAGATCTTGCGCATCACCGGCTCCGGCCCCTGCTCGCTGAATGCGGTGTACCAGTGCGCAAGGCGCTGCTCGCCGCAGAAATGCATGGTGAGCGTCTCGATCGCGGGCCCGGGCGCGAACGTGAGCCGCAATTCCGGAAGCTTGGCCTCGTCGAACGTCTCGCCGCACTTCTCCAGGTACTTGCGCAAGGTCAGGTGGTGCTTCATCTCCTCGTAGAACCAGATGGAGATGAAGCTGCAGAAGTCGATGTCCGTGTAGAAGTCACGGATGAACATCTCCGTGGCATAGAGCGCGGACAGCTCCGTCAAGCAGATGTTCCGGAGGTCGCTGATCCACTGCGGGCTCAGCAGGCTCGGATCGATGTCATCGAAAGGGATGTCCGTGCTGAGCGTCCAGCGGGCGCGCTCGAGGCGGATGAACATGTCGTCGTAGAGCATTAGAAAACAGCATACTTTCTTCGCCCGGCACAAAGGGTGGCCAATGTCACGCGGCGTACAGGCCAGTATTTGTGCAAAAGGGACAATATGGCCCAATTGACCAAGGCGCCCGACCTCAGGTTGTCCGTGGCGGCCACTCTGCCGCCGGAAGTGACTGTCCGGCTGCTCTCCGAGGTCGACGTGATCGCGCGCCGGATGACGCGCCACATCCTCGCGGGGATCTCGCTTCCCGACAGCCGGTTCCGCACCCTCGGGTACTTCCGCACGGTCACCGCGGCCTGCCGCGATGCGCTGCGGACCTTTGTCCGGCTGCTGCGCGATGGGCGCGGGCTTCGCGCCGGCGACCTGGAGCGCCTCGGATCGATGGGCGCGCAGCAGGCCGAGCTCGACGTGCCGCTGGAACTGGTGTTTGGCGCGTACCGCCTCGCGGCCAGGGTGCTGTGGGACGAGGTGATCGGCCAGCCCGCCATCCTCAACGACGTGCCGCCGAGCACAGTGATCGGACTGACCAGCACCGTCCTCGAATACTTCGACGAGATCAGCGCGGCGGTGGGCGGCGCCTACCTGGAAACGCGCGAGCGCTTGCTCCGTCAGCGAGATCGGGATCGCGATCGAATCCTCCAGCGCCTGCTTGCCGGTGACGCGTCGGCGGAGCTGCGCCGCATCGCGGTGTCCGCGGAGCTGACGCTGCTTCCGCCCTACACGGTGGTGGCGTGCTCGGCGCCGACCATCGAGGCGGAGCGCCAGCTCGAGGAGACGTGGCGAGCCGATGGTGCGCACCTGATCGGCGAGGAGCCAGGCCTCTGGATCGCGCTCGTTCCCGAGGGTCGCGATCTCGCCAGGCTGTGCGCGGCGGTCGGGCCGGTCGCCTTCGGAGTGGGTCCGGTTGCGACGACGCTGGATGCCGTTGCTCCCTCAGCGCAGCAGGCGCGCCGGGCACTGGAGGTGGGCCGCACGCTCTATCCGGAGCGCTCGGTACACACCGACGCCGAGGTGGGGGTCTTCGCGGCCCTGGCCGACGACCGCGAAGCGATGCGCACCTTCGTGGAGCGGGTCCTCGGACCGCTTGCCGAGGGCACCCCGAACCGACGGCTCGAGCTGGTCGCGACCCTGGAGGCGCTGCTCCACAGCCGCAGCATCGGCGACGCCGCCGATCGACTGGGGGTGCACCGCCACACAGTCGTCTACCGGATCGGCCGGCTCCGCCAGCTCGGCATCGACGCCGACGACCCCGAGCAGCGCCACCAGCTCTGGCTGGCGTTGCGCTGCGCTCGCCTCCTCGAAGGCTAGTCCCCCGCTCCGGGCCGATCCATCGTAGAAAGAGATCGTTCCTATTGACTGATCCTCATTGACGCCAGTTCCGGGCGCCCAGCAAAATAGAGCAATCGCGCCAGAGAGACCAGCGGGGGTGACCAGAGAGGCGAACGGGGTGACTGACTGAGCCGGTCGACGTGACGGGTTTCGTCGGGGCAAATATGGGGTGCCCGACGGTTATCGTGGGGCAGACTAATGTTCACATGAAGGGATGATTCCGTTCCAAGCAAGCTCCTTGCTTAATGGAAGCTTAAGGGCGGAGAGTCAGCCCGACGATCTATAGGCACTTGGGCGGGAGACCCCGGGTGGGAGACATCAATTCGATCAACAGAGGCCGATCGAGAGGGGGCCTCGGGAAGAGAAATCGGTAAAGGGGAGACAAGGAATCATGTTCAGGAAATCACTTCTACGCTCGTCGGCGCCGCGACAGGGTGGCACCCGGCGCGCGGCGACATCAGTTGCACTGCTCGCCACAGCTGTGGTTGTCGGCGCGTGCGGCTCTGCCTCCGGCTCCGGCGCCGGCGCCACCACCAAGCCGCAGCCCGATCCGTCGACGGTCAACCTCGGGTATCTCGTCAACCTGACGCATGCCCCGGCACTCATCGGAGTGTCGCAGAACTTCTTCCAGGGGGCGATGCCCACTGGGACGACCGTCAAGACCACAACCTTCAGCACCGGGACCCTGGAGAGCGAGGCGCTCCTCGGTGGGACGCTTGACGCCGCCTTCGTCGGTCCTGGACCCGCCATCAATGCGTTCATCAAGACCAAGGGCAAGGTGATCATCGTCGCCGGCGCTGCCTCGGGCGGAGCAGGTCTCGTGGTCAGCAAGTCCGTTGCAGACGGCAACTTCCCAGCAGATCTGGCGGGCAAGACACTCGCGACGCCGTCGCTCGGCAACACCCAGGACATCTCGCTGCGCGAATGGCTCCAGTCCAAGGGGTTCGCCGCCAACTCCACGAGCGGTGGCTCCGTCAATATCGATACGAGCTCGGGCAACTCGGTCAGCCTTCAGAACTTCGAAGCGGGCAAGATCGCCGGTGGCTGGGTTCCTGAACCCTACGAGTCCGAGTTCATCCTCCAGGGCAAGGGAACGCTCGCAGTCGACGAGGCGTCGCTCTGGCCGAATGGCCAGTTCCCGACGACCGTGCTCGTCGTGACCCAGAGCCTGCTTCAGAACCACCCCGACATCGTCAACGACCTCCTCAAGGGCCTTGTGCAGTCGGTCAACTGGATCAACTCGAACGAGTCGGCTGCGCCTGCGGCGGTCAACACGGCCCTCGCCGCGACCACCGGCGGCAAGCTGCTCAAGACCAGCGTCCTCACGCTCGCGTGGACCCACCTCAGCTTCCTGCTCGATCCTCTGGCGGCAGACCTCCAGACGGACGCGAACGCTGCGCAGAAGATCGGCTTCAACACGACCGCGAACATCAAGGGCATCCTTGACCTTGGACCGCTGAACAAGATCCTCAGCGCCGCGGGTTCACCGACGATCAGCGCCGGATCGCTTGGCTGATGAACCTCGCACTCGCTCCGAGGCCATCTGTTGTAACAGTTGAGGCAGGTGACGCCTTCGTGACCCTTGACGGGGTTACGAAGGTGTTCGGCCACGGAAAGAACGTCACGCCGGCGCTCGAGAACGTGACGCTCGAGTTGAACAAGGGCGAGTTCGTTTGCATCCTCGGCGCCTCGGGATGCGGGAAGTCCACCCTGCTGTCGCTCGTCGCGGGTCTGGACAAGCCGACCTCAGGAACCATCGACATCGCCGACGGTCGTCCGGCGGTGATGTTCCAGGAGCCGGCGCTGCTTCCCTGGCTCACCGTGCGCCGCAACGTGGAATTGCCGATGCGCATCCACAAGGTCGACGAGAATGAGCGAAACGTCAGAACCAACCGGCTGCTTTCCATGGTCGGATTGATCGACTTCGCCGACCACCGTCCCCACCAGCTCTCGGGCGGCATGCGCCANNCTCGCGCGGGCGCTCGCACAGGATTCCGAGCTGCTCCTCATGGACGAGCCCTTCGCAGCGCTCGACGCGATCACGCGTGACCAGCTGCACGACGACCTGAACCGGATCTGGCAGGAGACCGGCAAGACGATCATCTTCGTGACGCACAACGTTCGCGAGGCCGTCCGCCTTGGCGACCGTGTGGTGCTCATGACCCCGCGTCCGGGACGGGTCGCCCAGATCTGGGACGTCGAGATCGAGCGTCCGCGCGAGCTCGACTCCTTCGAGGTGTCGGGACTCGCGCACGAGATCACAGCGCGGCTCCGCGCCGGGTCGGTTCCCGATGTCTCAGCGTAATCGACTGCTGCGCATCTTCCGGACGCTCTGGCCGAGGCTGCTGGCGATCGGCATCCTCGTGGGCATCTGGCAGCTGCTCGTCGTCATCGGCGTCACGTCGCCCGGAGGGCTGCCGCTTCCGGGTCCTGGCGACACGATCGCCGAAATCGGCTACCTGATCCGAACCGGGATCCTGATTCCGGCGCTCCTCATGACACTCGAGCGTGCCGCGATCGGGTATGCGGTAGCCCTCGTGTTCGGGACGATGGTCGGACTCGCCGTGGCACGTGTTCCCGTCCTTCGTGCGGGCGTCGGGTCACTGCTCGCGGGCCTGCAGAGTCTCCCGTCGGTTGTCTGGGTGCCGATCGCAGTCATCTTTCTCTCGATCGGTGGTCACGTCGAGTTCGCCGTGTACTTCGTGGTGCTCATGGGAGCCTTTCCCTCGATTGCGATGGGTGTCATGTTCGCGTACGACAACATCCCGCCGCTCACCTTCAGCCTGGCGCGTTCGATGGGCGCTCAGGGCCCGCGGTACTACCGGCACTTCATCTTCTCGGCTTCGCTGCCTGGCTACGTCGCCGGAATGAAACAGGCCTGGGCGTTCTCATGGAGGTCGTTGATGGCTGCCGAGCTGATCATCGGATCGGTGGCGAGCGGCGGTCTCGGACCCATCCTCGACGACGGCAGGAACCTCCTCGACGTGCCCGAGATGCTCGCGGCCATGGTCACGATCCTGGTCGTCGGGATTGCCGTCAACGACTTGATCTTCGCGCCGATGGAGCGTGGCCTCCTGCGGCGGCGCGGCCTCGTTCCCGCCAGCTAGTCGTTACCGCTACTGGTCTTTCCGTCAGCCTCGCGGCGGCGCTGTCCGCCGGAGGCTACGGTAGCGCCCTGCTCTGCCTCTCGCGCAAGCATGAAGAGCAGGTCCGAGCACCGATTCAGGTAGCGGAGCACCTCGGGGTTCTCGACGCCACCTGCGCGTTGCAGCGAGACGGTCCGGCGCTCGGCGCGGCGTACGAGCGTCCGTGCCAGGTCAATGGCCGCCCCCACCGGTGTGCCGCCGGGGATCACGAAGCCACCTGGTAGGGGCACCCGAGCTTCAAGGTCGTGGATCTCGTTCTCGAGCGCGTCAGCCATCGCAGCTGTGACGACGTTGAAGTGGCGCTCGAGGTCCGCGCGATGACCGGGTCCGGTAGCGAGCTCCGCGCCGACCACGAAGAGCTCGCGCTGAAGCTCGAGAATGCGCGCCGCGCGCTCCGGCGAATCGGTCAGCGACCGGGCTAGCCCCAGCGCGGAGATCGCTTCGTCCAGCGAGCCGTACGCCTCGGTGTGGAGGTCGTCCTTGGCGACGCGGCCGCCATATAAAAGCCCGGTCTCTCCCCCGTCGCCGTGCCCGGTGGTGATGCTGCTCACCGACGTTTTATACGGCGCCGTGCAGGGTCGCTTCGACGAGCTCCGGTGGGGTGTCGTCGTGGCCACGACGCCAGTCCTCGATCCACTTGCTCGCCGCGATCGTCGCAGTGGTGGCGTCGCCGACCGCTGTCGTGATCTGACGGGTCAGCTGGCTGCGCACGTCGCCGGCGGCGAAGATGCCGGGGATGTTGGTCATCATCGTCATCGGGTCGGTCTTGTAATAGCCAGCTTTGTCATGATCGATGTGGGCATCGACGAGCTGGGTGTTGGGGATGAAACCGATGAAGATGAAGATGCCTCCGACGTCGAGCACCGACCGACGCTCGGTGTCCAGGTTCCGCAACGACAGATGGTTCACCTTCTCGTCACCGTCGATGCTTTCGATGATGGTGTCGACCAGGAACTCGATCTTCGGATGC
This sequence comes from Candidatus Dormiibacterota bacterium, assembly GCA_003132805.1. GTDB lineage: Bacteria > Chloroflexota > Dormibacteria > Aeolococcales > Aeolococcaceae > Palsa-851. The sequence continues at coordinate 36,387 of PKYW01000024.1, forward strand.
TTGCGCGCCTCATCGAGCAGGATTGGCTGAGCGCGAAACTCCTTGCGCCGGTGGATGATCGTGACCTTGCTCGCGTAGCGTGTGAGGAAGAGCGCCTCCTCCACCGCGGCGTCTCCGCCACCCGCGACCGCCAGGTGCACGTCTTTGAAGAACGCCCCGTCGCAGACAGCGCAGTACGACACGCCGCGGCCGGCAAACCCCTCTTCGCCGGGCACGCCGAGCTTGCGCGGGTTTCCACCCGCGGTGATGATCACCGCCGGCGCGAGGTAGTCGCCGTCATAGGTCTCGACGAGCTTCCTCCCGTCGGGGAGCACCTTGACGGCCTTGACCTCGGTGCGGACCAGTTGCGTCCCGAAGTGAGCAGCCTGCTCCTCCATGACGGTGGCGAGCTCGCCGCCGAGGATGGACAGAAAGCCGGGGTAATCCTCGATAAGCTCGGTATTGAGGAGCTGGCCACCCGGCGCCTTGCCTTCGAGAAGGACTGCACGCTCGCGGTTGCGACCGGCGTAGAGCGCAGCCGTCAGGCCGGCGGGACCGCCGCCGATGATCGCGATGTCGAATTCGTGTGTGGGCACAGTGGCTGTTGCACTCCTCGGGGTACGTCTGTACGTCCCGTCAGTGATGACGATACCCAATGCGGGCTCGATTCATCCGGCTGCAACCCATTGACGCAGCGTCGAGAGCACCCGGCTGATCGGGATCGCATACGAGTTCGCGCTTGAGGGGCTTGCCAGCGTGATGATCCCGATCACCTGCCCCGCGGCGTCGAGCACGGGGCCGCCGCTGTTGCCCTCGTAGATGCGGGCGCCTTGAAGGTGGAGCATGTCGTCGTACTCCTGGGGCAGCGACTGGCCGGCCTCGATACCGGTCCCCTGAAGGGGAACGTCGTCGTCCAGGCCGATGAGTGTCTCCGCGGTCATGTCCTCGTGTCCGGTGGCCCGGCTGGAGGCCAGCGTGAGGACGGAGGCTGGGACGCCGCTGAGGGTTCGAGCGTCGACCGGCAGGGGTGGTCCGGTTAGCGTGCCGGTGACGCGCAGCAGGGCCAGGTCGCTGCTCTCGCTGCTCTGGACGAGGCGGGCGACGTAGGTGTGACCGGTGCGATCAGTCACGCGAAGCGTGTCGTCGCCGTTGATCACGTGCGCATTGGTGACCACGTCACCGAGGCTGTCGAAGACCCAGCCGGTCCCCAGCGACTCCTCGGCGCCACTCTCGAGCTCGGCCTCAACGGTCACCACGCTGGCGAGGTCGTCGCGGCCGATGTCGGTGAGCAGCGGTGGTGATGGAGTGGGAGCGTTCACCGGTGGAAGCCTGATCGGGGCAACCTTGCTCGGGTTGACCTGCGCGACCTGGTTTGCGACGAGGAATCCCGCCAGGCCGGCGGCCAGGAGCGCCATGATGGCCGCCACGGCGCGAGCCACTGCCCGTGGCTGGAACGTCGGCTCGGTCCCTTGGTCCACAAGGAAACATTGTGGTTGTTCGACAAGGTGGGGTCACCGTTGTCGGTGGCGGCGGTGGCGAACTTGGCACTGCGGTGGTGCGCCGTCTGGCAGCCTCGGGGCGGCGCGTCGTGATCCCCACACGTCACCCGGGCCGGGCGGCGCCGCTCGAGGGAGTCACCGAGATCGAGTGCGATCTCGATGACGCTGAGTCGGTTGCGAGACTGCGGATCGATGTCGAGGCCATGGGCCCGTGGGACGGCATGGTGAGCGCGTCGGGCGGGTACGCCGGCGGCCGGGCTCACGAGATCGACGACGCCGTGGTCGAGGGCCAGATCGCGGCCAACCTGCTCGGACCGTGGCGGCTGGCACGCGCGGCGGCAGCGTCGATGGTCGCCGGCGGTACGGGCGGCAGGATCGTGATTGTCGCGTCGCAGGCCGCGATGGCGGTGGCGCGCGGTCAGGCCGCCTACCAGGTGAGCAAGGCTGCGGTCCTGAAGCTCTCCCAGGTCATGGCGGCCGAGCTCCAGGGCCATGGGATCACGGTCAACGCGGTGCTCCCGGGCACCATGGACACGCCGGCGAATCGCGAGTCGATGCCGAAGGCGAACCGATCGTCATGGGTGAGCACGGACTCGGTTGCCGCGGTCATCGAATGGCTGCTGTCCGACGCTGCCACGGCGGTGACAGGCGCGTCGATCCCGGCCGGCTGAACCTCAGTCGAACGCAGGCGGTTCGAACACCCCCGCTGCACCGAGGCGGGCGATCGCCCGCGCCCGATGCGACACGCGAGCCTTCTCTTCATCGGGCGCTTCGGCGAACGTGACTCCGAGATCCAGGGAGAGAAAGCAAGGGTCGTAGCCGAAGCCGTTGGTGCCGCGAGGAGGGGAGGTGATCGAGCCGAGGCACTCGCCGTGGGCGGTCACCGGCTCCCCCTCAGGCCTGGCGAGGGCGGCCACGCAGACGTAGCGCGCGCGGCGGTCGTCGGGGGTCCGGCGCTCAACCTCGGCAATCAGCCCCAAGAGCCGATCCTCGTCAGTGGCCTCGTCGCCCATCCAGCGCGCCGAGTGCGGACCGGGCCAGCCGCGCAGCGCGTCGACCTCGATGCCGCTGTCGTCAGCTAGCGAGGGCAGGTCTGTCGCTGTGCAGACCGCCATTGCCTTGGCGAGGGCATTGTCCGTGTAACCGGGGCCGGGCTCCTCGAGCACCCCTGCAAAGCCGATGTCGTCGAGCGATCGGAGGTCCAGAGTCCAGGCGCTGAGCAGGCTCTTGAGCTCGCGGATCTTGCCGGGGTTGCGCGTTGCCAGGACGAGGATCGCTGCGCTCACTTCCCCGCGCTCAGCACCTCGGCCTGGAGGGCGAAGAGCTGCTTGAGCCCGGAATCGGCGAGGCCGAGGAGGGAATCCAGCTCCTGACGCGAGAAGGGCTCCTGCTCAGCCGACCCCTGCAGCTCGATGAACCGGCCATCGAGGGATCCGACACAGTTCATGTCGGTCTCGGCCGCCGAGTCCTCGAGATAGCAGAGGTCGAGGCGCGGCTCGCCGGCCACGATGCCCGCGCTCACGGCGGCAACCGGCCAGCGCAGGGGGTCCGAGCGAAGCACGCGAGCATCGCGGAGCCTCGCGACGGCCAGCGCGAGTGCGACGTACCCGCCGGTAATCGACGCCGTGCGGGTTCCGCCGTCCGCGACGATGACGTCGCAGTCGATCAGGATGCTGCGCTCACCGAGGGCCTCGAAGTCGACTGCAGCGCGAAGGCTGCGCCCGATCAGACGCTGGATCTCCTGCACGCGACCATCCACCCTCCCCTTGCGGCCGTCGCGCTCCGACCGCGTCTGAGTGCTGCGCGGCAGCATCGCGTACTCGGCGGTCACCCAGCCGCGACCGCTTCCCTTTCGGAACGGTGGGACGCGCTCCTCGACCGACGCGGCACAGAGCACGCGCGTGTCTCCCATGGTGATGAGCGCGCTGCCCTCGGCGTACGGCAATGGATGCAGTTCGATCGTTGTCGGTCGGAGTTGATCGGGGGCACGTTCATCTGGGCGCATTGGGCCGAGTGTATCGGTCGGCCCGCATGTCAGCGCCGGAAGATGCGCTGCAGCACGATGATCGACACCTCGTAGAGCAGCAGCAGCGGGATCGCGAGCAGCGTCGGTGTGAAGGGGTCCGCGCCCGGCGTGATCACCAGCGACACGATGATGATCGCGACGTACGCGATCTTTCTCCAGCCCTTGAGCTTTTTCGACGAGACGAAGCCGAGCAGACCGAGCAGCACGAGCACGATCGGCATCTCGAACGTGATCCCGAAAATGAACACGATGATCAGGAAGAACCCGATGTACGAGTTGATGTCGGGGAAATACACGGCGTGACCGTTGAGGAAATTGGTCAGGAAGTTGAGCCCGATGGGCATCACGAAATACGCGAACGCAGCGCCGCCGGCGAACAGCACCAGCGCGCTCGCAATAAACGGCCCGACGAATTTCCGCTCCTTCGGGCGCAGTCCGGGAGACACGAAGTTCCAGACCTGCCAGAGCACGACCGGCAACGCGATGATCAGGCCGACGACAGCCGAGACCTTCAACGGAACCGTGAGCCCCTCGGTGGGGCTCGTGTAGATCGCCGCGTCACCCGGGATGATGCTGTGCGAGTTCTTCAGCACGGTCGTCAGCGGGTGCAGCAGGATCCCGATGAAGAAGCCGTTGAAGATGAACGCGACCGTCGTGCCGACGACCCAGGCCGCCATCACCCAGATGAGGACGCGTCGCAACTCCTCGAGGTGCTGGACGATCGTCATCCGCCGTTCGTCGTCGCCAGCCACTCCCTGCACCTTACGTGCCTCCGGTCAGCGCGCGCCTGAGCGGCGCGTCAGCCAGAAACTGTGGGCTGGTGGGTCGTCGCGTCGGCCGGGACGGTCACGGGCTCCGCGGGCTGTGCCGGAGTCGGAGCCGGAGCGGCGACGACCTGTACGACGGGAGCCGGCTGCGCCGGGGTCGTGGTGGTCCCCATCACCGTGTCGTGAGTCTCGGACGAGGCCTTGCGAAACTCGCGGATGCCTTTGCCGATACCCGCGCCGATGTCGGGGAGTTTGCCCGGTCCCCAGATGATCAGGATGACCACCAGCACGATGATGAGTTCCGGCAGATGTCCGCCTATGAATCCCATGACAGCCTCCAGTTTAGCACCATTTTTTTACGGCCCCTGAGATCAGACTGAGACCGAAGACAGGCTGCGGGCGAACGATTCGACCGTCCTGTCCACGTCCTCATCCGAGTGTGTCGTCGAAAGAAACGCGGTCTCGAACTGCGAGGGCGGCCAGAGGACCCCGTCGTCCAGCCACGCTGCGTGGATGCGCCCGAAGCGCTCCCGGTCTGCCAGTTTCACGTCGTCGAAGCTGTGCGCCTCGTCGATCCCGATGAAGGGCGTGATCATGCTGCCGACGCGACCCACGGCGAAGGGCATGGTCGCCTCGCCGGCGACCGTCGTGAAGCCCGTCTCGAGGCGTTGCCCGAGGCGCTCCAGGCGTTCGTAGAGCGCCGGGTTCTCGCGAAGGACGTCGAGCGCCGCGATCCCGGCAGCCATCGCCAGCGGGCTGCCGGAAAGCGTCCCCGCCTGGTAGACCGGACCGGACGGGGCGATCTGCTCCATGAGGTCGCGACGGCCGCCGTACGCGCCGACCGGGAGCCCACCGCCGATCACCTTGCCGAAGAGGCTGAGATCGGGGCGGACCCCGTAAAGCGTTTGAGCGCCGCCGTAGGCCACGCGAAATCCGGTCATCACTTCATCGAATACGAGCAAAGCACCCCATTTGGATGTGCAGTCGCGAAGTCCGTCCAGAAACCCGGGGTCGGGTGGGACGCAGCCCATGTTGCCGGCCACCGGTTCCACGATCACTGCGGCGATCTGATCGCCTTCGCGCTCGAAGAGGTCGAGGACGGCCCGGAGGTCGTTGTAAGGGAGCACGACCGTGCCGGCCACCGCCGCGTCCGGGACGCCGGGTGAGCCTGGAATCCCCAGCGTCGCAATCCCAGACCCCGACTCCGCGAGGAGCGCATCGGCATGGCCGTGGTACCCGCCGGCGAACTTCACGATCCGATCCCGTCCCGTGGCTGCCCGGGCCAGGCGCATCGCGGACATGGCGGCCTCGGTGCCGGAGGTGACGAAGCGCACCATCTCCACCGATTCAACCGCGTCGACGATCCGCTCCGCCAGGTCGACCTCGAGCTCGACTGTGTGGCCGTAGGCGATTCCCCGATCGAGCTGGGCACGGATCGCCGCGACGACCCGGGGTGGCTGGTGACCGAGGATGTGCGGCCCGTACGCGAGCACGTAATCGATGAACTCATTGCCGTCGGCGTCGACAACATGGGCGCCTTCAGCCGCGACGATGTGCGGCGGCACGCCCGGAACCGCACGGTACGCACGGACGGGGCTGTCGACGCCGCCCGGAAGCACACGCTCGGCGCGCGCGCGGAGCGCCCGGGCGTTGCTGTCCTTCATGGCGCTAGGTCTGCTCTTTCACGGTGATCGACTTCATGACATCCCCCTGGGCGATCGCCAGGGCGACACTCAAACCACTCTCCACCTTTCCGAAGAGGTTGTAAGAAGGTGTGAGCGTCGATGAGTCGTCGGCCGTGCAGATGAAGAACTGCGAGCCGTTGGAGTTGGCCCCGCTGTTCGCCATCGCCACCGCACCTTCGACGTACTGCTCGTGGACGGTTTCATCGTTGAACTGGAAGCCCGGTCCTCCGCTGCCGCACTCGCCGGAAGGCGTCGCCGGAGCGACGGGAACAGCGCCGATGCATTCCGGGTCACCACCCTGGATGACGAAGCTCGCCACCACGCGGTGGAACGGGATGCCGTCGTAGTAATGGTTCCGCGCCAGGGTCACGAAGACGTTGACAGTGTTGGGCGCGAGATCCGGCTGCAGGCAAAGCACGATGTTGCCCTTCGCGGTCGCGATGGTCGCCTGGTAGAGCTTGGCGGTGTTGATGGTCATCGCCGGCGCCGCGCTGTAGCTGTGGACGCTGGCCGGCGCGTTGATCGGGGCGAGCACCGGTCCGAATTTTGCCGTGGCGCAATCTGCGAATGCGATCGTGGCACCGGCGGTGGGGGCGGGGGTCGCGGAGGCACTCGGTGTCGGGGTCGGCACCGGGGCGGTGGGTGTCGGGGTGGGCAGCGCCGGGAGCGGAGAGCTTGCGCCGTTCACGCCGATGGCGATCGCCACCACTGCGATCACCACCACCGCTCCTGAGCCGAGCAGCAGGGGAAGGCGGCGCCTGCCGCCGGACGGGTCACTCATGAATCGAGTCCTGCACGAATGGCGTCAGTTGCATCAGTTGAGTGCCTCGCCATGAATTGGTTCTCTGCATCAGATTTACTCCTTGGATTCTGCGAGCCATCGCGCTGCGGCCCGCGCGTCGTACGTGATGATCAGGTCGGCTCCGGCGCGGCGAATGCCGCCCAGGGCTTCGAGGATTGCGCTGCGCTCGTCGAACGCGCCTGCGGCTGCGGCATGGTGCAGCATCGCGAACTCGCCACTCACGCAGTACGCGGCAAGGGGAAGGTCGGTTGCTTCGCGCACACGCGCGACCACGTCGAGGTACGTGAGCGCCGGCTTGACCATGACCATGTCGGCGCCCTCCTCGACATCGAGGATCGCTTCGCGGACCGCCTCCCGCTGATTGGCCGGGTCCATCTGGTACGAGCGGCGGTCGCCGGACCGGGGCGCGCACTCGGCAGCGTCACGGAAAGGTCCGTACAGCACCGTGGCGAACTTCGCGCTGTAGGCGAGGATCGCGGTGTCGGTGAACCCCGACATGTCCAGTGCCTCGCGGATTGCGCCGACCTGTCCATCCATCATCCCGCTCGGCGCGATGATGTCGGCTCCCGCCGCGGCCTGGCTCACCGCGGTTCGCGCGTACAGCTCGAGGGTCGCGTCGTTGTCGACCTCGCCGCTTTCGAGCAGGAATCCACAGTGCCCGTGGTCGGTGTACTCGCAGAGGCAGCAGTCGGCGATCACGACGCACGTGTCCCCAAAGCGTTCGCGCAGCGCCCGGATTGACTGCTGGATGACGCCGTCATCGGCAAACGCGCCCGAACCCTGAGCATCCTTGGCCGCCGGAAGCCCGAAGAGCAGCACGCCGCCGAGTCCGAGACCGATCGCCTCCTCCACCGTCGTGCAAAGCGAATCGATGGTCTCGTGGCTCTGGCCGGGCATCGAGCCGATCGGCTGGGGGGATTGCAGCCCTTCGCGAATGAACGCCGGGTGAATGAGCTGGCCGGCGCTGAGCCTCGACTCGCGGGCAAGACGGCGCAGTGCCGCGGTGCGGCGCAGCCGGCGGGGTCGCTCGGCAGGAAATCCCATATGGCGATCAGCGTAACGGCTGAGGGCTCAGGCACTCCGTCAGCGCGCTGACGAGCCCCTCGACGGACGCTTCCCGGGCGACTGCATGAACAGTGAGCCCAACGGCGCGCGCCTCTGCAGCGGTCTGCTCACCGATGCAGACGATCGCCGCGGAAGCGGGCACTCCGTCAGACCCCATGGCCTGGGAGAGATTGCGTGCCGTGCTTCCGCTGGTCAGGGTGATCGCATCGACACCCGCCGCAAACGCGGCGCGGAGCAGTTCGGGAGCGGATGCAGGCATGACGCTCCGATAAACTTGTTGCACCGTGACCGCCGCACCTGCGCCGTGGAGACGTTCGGCAAGGTCAACGCGCGCACCTTCAGCGCTGGGGATCCACACGGTCGCGCCAGTCACGCCGCGCTCGAGCAACGCGGCAGCGAGTCCTCCCGCATCGCGCTCGTCCGCCACCAGGTCCGGAGTCGTACCGGCGTCTTCGAGTGCCGCGGCCGTCGCCGGTCCGACGGCAGCGAGCAGCATCCCGGACAGCGACGACGCTCCCGCCGCGCCGATCACAAGACGCACCGCGGTCGCGCTGGTGAAGGCGACCCAGCGGGGTGGGGGCGCCGCAAGGGTCGCGGCGGCGACCTGGGTGATGGCGTCAGGTTCGGCAATCGGAACAGTGGCGATGAGCGGGACGACTGCCACCGACCCGCCCGCGTCATGGATCCGGTCGACGAGTCCCTCGGCCTGCTCGCGGGTCCTGGTCACGAGAACCCGTCGTCCGAGGAGCGGCAGCGCGGGCTCGTTCATCGAAGCCGCGCCGCCACGACCTCACCGACCGCTTCGGGATCGTCCATTGAGCCATCGGCCTCGGCGCGGCGGATCGCTCCTTCCACCACGAGCGCAGCAACCAGCACCAGGCGTCCACCCACGATCCGTGCCCACGCACCGAGGGGAAGCAGGCAGCCACCGCCGAGAGCGCTGAGCACCGCGCGCTCGGCAGTCACGGCGATCCTGGTCTCGCGATCGTCGACCGCTTCGCAGGCGCGCGCAGCGACGGAGCCGGTCACCGCCTCGATGGCGATGGCCCCCTGGGCCGGCGATGGAACGAACTCGAGGGGATCGAGCCGTTCGGTGAAGCGATCGCCGAGCCCCAGACGATCGAGCCCCGCGCACGCAAGCAGGATGGCGTCGAACTCGCCTGCGTCGAGCTTGCGCAGGCGCGTGTCGACATTGCCGCGCATCGGCACCACCCGGAGCCCCGGATACAGGCCGGTGAGCAGCCCTGCCCGCCGTGCGCTGCTCGTTCCAACCGTCGAGCCGGCGGGAAGTTCATCCAGCCGTCGTCCGCTCGCTGACACCACGCCGTCGCGGGCATCCGCTCGTGGAAGGAATGCGGCGATGCCCAGGCCCGCAGCCAGGGCGGAAGGCAGGTCCTTTGCGCTGTGCACAGCTACGTCGGCGCGGCCGTCCAGGAGGCTTCGTTCGAGCTCGGCGGTGAACCAGCCCTGGCCCTCGAGCTGATCGACGGGCGCATCCACCCGGCGATCGCCCTCGGTTCGGAGGACAACGCTCTCGACGTCACCACGCCCGGCTTCGCGGAGGGCATCCGCAGCCAGCGCCGTCTGCCTGACCGCGAGTGCGCTGCCGCGCGTCGCCAGCCGAAGCGTCGTGGTGTCCGCTCCCGGCATCAGCGATCGAGCCGGAACGCCTCGCGGATCGCCAGCGTCGTCGCGGGGTCCCCGGCTTCGCGGAGGCGGGTGACCGGACCGTGGAGCAGCTTGCGCACCATGCTCCGAGTCAGCATCTCGACACGCTCGCGGGTCGCCTCGTCGATCGGCCGCCCGCTATCGAAGGAGCGAGCCACCTCCTGAGCGCGAAGCTTCTCGGCCCAGTCGACGAGCGCGGCGATGGTGGGTCCGGCGGTGTCGCGCTGGCCGATCACGGTGACCGTCTTGTCGAGCTCGTGGTCGATGATCTCCTCGGCAGCCGGCACGGTCTCGCGGCGCTGATCGAGTCGCTGGCCGGCGCGCCGGCCCAGCTCGTCGATGTCGATCAGGGTCACTCCAGGCACCTCGCCAGCCGCTGAGTCGACGTCGCGGGGCACCGCCATGTCGACGATGCACAGCGGACGCTGGCCGCGCCGGCGCTGCAGCGCATCGACTGCGGCAGCGGCGAAGACGGTGACCGGACTGTCCGTGGACGCGATGATCACGTCAACCTCGTCCGCAACCTCGCCGATCTCGCCCAGTGCCACAGGTTCGGCGCCGACCGCCCTGGCAAGCCGGCGGCTCGACTCGCCGCGCGACGTGGTCATGATACGCGCCCCCTGGTCGTGCAACCGGTCGGCAGCAAGGCGGCTCATCTTTCCAGCGCCGACAAGCAGGACGCCCTTGCCCTCGAGGTCTCCGCAGGAGGCCCGCGCGCACTCCACCGCCACCTCGCTCAGACTCGCGGCGCCCCGGCCCAGCGCGGTTTCCGTGCGCACGCGCTTGGCGGTCGATATGGCGCGACGCATGACGTAGTCGAGGCGCGCATCCACTGTGCCGGCCTCAGTGGCCACGCGATGTGCACTCTTGAACTGCCCGAGCACCTGCGCCTCGCCGATCACCATGCTCTCGAGGCCGCTCGCGACCCGAAACATGTGCTCCGCGGCCTCGCGGTCCTCGAGGGTGACCATGTGGCGCTCGAGCCCACGCGTGCCCCCTGGGTCGAGGTAGCGGGCCAGGCGTGGGGTGACCTCCGCGCTCAGGTTATCCGGGCAGACGAAGTAGAAATCCGTGCGATTGCAGGTGGAAAGCACTGCCGCGCCGAGGAGTCCGGCGTGTCCCACGAGGTACCGCAAGGTCGTTGCAGCACGCGCCGCTGGGATGGCCGCAGCCTCCCGCACAGCCAGTGGAGCGGTGCGAAAGCTCAGCCCGGCGGCTATCAGTCGCATCACGAGCGAGTATAGGTTGGAGGTCAGTCCCCACCGGTTCCCAGGTCCAGGAGTTCTACGATGGGGGTGTATGGAAGCTCGCCGGCGATACGGTCGCCGCCGAGGGAGGGTTCCCACGGGCGACAAGTTTCTGCCGCGCCTCGGTCCGGCGGGGTCCGAGCCGTTTGCCACGCTCGACGATGCAATCGATTCGTGGTCGGCCGAACGACCATCTCCGGATACGCCCATCGACGCCTTGCATTTCGTGGCCCTGGACTGCGAGACGACCGGTCAATCGCCGCACCACCTGGTTGAGCTCGGTGCGGTCGCATTCACGATGGGCGAGCACCTGATGAGCTTCGAGACGCTGGTGCACAGCAACGATCGGATCAACCCGTATGCTCGACGGATTCATGGCATCGACGCCGCGACCCTCAATGGGGCGCCGCCGGTGTCGCTCGTGGTGGATCGGTTTCAGCGCTTCGCCAAAGGCGCGGTGCTCGTGGAACACAGCGCTGACGCCTTCGATACCCGGCTGATCGGCCGCGCCATCGGATCGAGCCTTGATGCCGACAACGTCGACACCACACGGCTCGCCGCCAAGCTCTTCGATCTCAAGGACACCATCGGCCTCGAGCGTTTGTGCCGCGAGCTCGGGGTGGTGCATCGCAAGCCTCACCACGCGCTTGCTGATGCGGAGGCCACCGCCGCGTGCTTTGTCGAGCTGGTGCGCCGAGGCGCCGAGCGCTTCAACTGGGCGACATTGGGCGATCTTCTGGTGGCAGGCAAGCCACCCGCCTTCGCGGCGGATACCGGCGTAGCACCGCCCGGTGGAGCCGCGAAAGGCACCGCCGCGAGCGCTCGATCGCGCCGGCGGCGTTGACAGCACGCCCAGCGCTGCATACCATCCACTCGAACCAACCACATTCATACCGGGTCGCGTCGACGCGGCTCGGTGATTCATCCGGGTTCATCTCGAGGACAAGGCGATGCCCAGCCACATCAACAGGGCGGAGGCGATCGGTGTCGCATCAGCTGCCGTCGGCGTCCTCGTAGCGTTCCTCCCCTGGTACGCGTATTCCGCGGGGACCTCACACGTTTCCGTCAACGCATTTCGCGCATCGGTCCTCGGGGACGTCTTCTTCATCGCCATCGCCGCAGTCGTCCTCCTGCTCCTGATCGGACGCGGGTTCGTCGATGACGTCGTCACGCCTTACATTCCCGAGAGCGCTGCGTATGCGACCGCGTCCGCGGTGGCGATGGGCAGCGTGCTCATTCAGATGATCCTGGCGAAGGCAACCGGACGCTCCCTCAGCATCGGGATCTTTCTGGCGCTGGTTGCGGCGGCCGGACTCTGCACCGCAGCAGTGCTGCGCCGGTTGCATCCAGATCGTCGCCGGCTAGTTCGCGAAGGCCTTTCCCAAGAGGGCCTGATTACTCCATAATCCAGCGACCGCGCTCGGGGGACGTGGCGCCCCCGGCCCACACCGATGCCACGCACAGCAGCTCATTCATGCTGGGAGGAACACCCGAACCAATGGCCAACATCCTGACTGACCCGCCCTTTGCGGCAGACCCGCCGGTCAAGCTGAACATACCCGCGAAGACACTGGGCCTGGTGCTACTCATCCTCGGAGTGATCGGCATCATCTTTGGAATCCTCGGACTCACGGCCACGTTCGGCGCCTGCACTCTCGGGGGCTGCGGCTTCCCGATTCTGTGGCTCCTGGGCGCGATCATCGGACTCGTCGGAGTCTGCGTTGGCACCTACGGCGCCTATCAGATGTATCAGCTCAACCGTGACGGCAAGCGTCTGGTGATCTATGGGCTGGCGCTCGGATTCATCGGTGGCGTCGTGAGCACCATCGGCACGATCATCTTCTACGCCGGATACGCGATCCTCGGGGTCGGGTACGGCGGAGCCATTGTCGGCCTGATCATCGACGTGATCGTCTACGCGATCGTCTGGTACGTGGTGGTCATCAGCCGGTTCCCCGGCGAGACGCCTCTCGTCGCGACCGGACCGACCGGCGGTTACGGCAATCCTCCAGGCGGCTACAACCCGCCGCCTCCTCCACCTCCGGGCGCCTGAGGCCGGATCGAGCACCCACCAGGATCCGTTCAGCTCCGTGAGGGAGGCCTGACATGCCACTGAACGTGGCAGGCAAGCAGCTGTCCAATGGCGCCATCGTGGTCGCCGGCGGCCTCATCGTGGGCCTTGTCGACACGTTCCTTCCGTGGCATACCACGACCTTTCCGACGGTTCTCGGGGGCGCCAGTGGCGGCCACGATGCGCTCGGATACTGGTCGGGCGGGCTGTTCTTCCTGGCGGTCATGGTGGGTATCGCGCTATTCGCCGTCCGCACCTTCGTCCCTCAAGGGAGCATGCCGGCTCTTTCCTCGGGATCATCACCGCTGCCGCTGTGGCGGTCGGCGGGTATCTGATGAGGAGCGATCCGCAGCCGGCAACGAGACCGCTGAGCTCGTATCAGCCCTCCGCGACGCCGGCCCCGCCACCGGCCATGCCGCCGCCCGCGGCGCCACCGCCGCCGCCCACGACCTAGCCGGCACTGATCGCAGGGAAGGAGAGACCCACATGTCCGACGCTCCAGGGACGCCGCAGCCGCCGGGTTGGGGATCGCCGCATCCCGACAACCCTCCGCAATCGCCCGGGTTTCCCGCGCAGCAAGGGTATCCGCCCCAGCAGGGATACCCGCCTCAGGGGCCTCCCTACGGGTACTACCAGCAGCCCCAGCAATACGCGGGTGCCCAGCCCGGCAATGGTCTGGGGATCGCCGGTGGCGTCTGCGGGATCGTCGCGGTGGTGCTCTGCTGGATCCCCTTCATCGACTACATCAGCATCATCCTCGGCGCCCTGGCGATCATCTTCGGTGCGCTCGGGATCCGCCACGCGAACGCGCATGGTGGCGGCGGCAAGGGCATGGCGATCACCGGCGTTGTGACCGGCATCGTCGCCCTGGTCATCACGATCCTCTTCCTTGCCGTGGTCTACACGGCGGTCACGTCGATCAACACCCTCGGCTGAGCGGGTCAGACGCTGAAGTCGGCCACCACGGGATAGTGGTCGGACGCCACCGCAGCGTCGGGATCGGGCCATGTCCGCCCTCCGACGACGTCCGCGCCAACGACGCGCGTGGCTAGGTCAGGCGTCGCGAAGACGTAGTCGACGCGCGCGGAGAGCTGCCAGGTCGCGCACGTGAGACCGCGCGCTCGAGGATGCACGTCGCGGTAGCAGTCGACGTACCCCTCTTTCAACAGGCGCTCGATCGTCCAGCGCTCGATGAGGCGTCCGAGAAAGCGGTCCATGGCGCGCGAGACCGGGAGACCGACCGTCAGCGGTGCAACCACCCTCGGAAGCGCGGGGATCCCACCAAGCAGACGCGGATCCACCCCGGCGCGACGCCAGCGATCCGCGAGGCCGTTGCCGTCCCCGACCTGGGGAGCCAGCGGAGTGAGGATGCCGTTGGACCCCACCACGAGCAGGCCCGCGCGGCGCAGGTCGTTCATCCGCCGGAAGAACGAGGTTGCGAGGATGTCGTCACCGGGCGAGAGCGCATTGAAGTCGCCGATCAGCATGTGTGGCAGCGGCGGCTCGTCGGCGATGTCGGTGAGGACCGCACCGATCTCCCGGATCCGCCGTGCCTCTCCCTTGTTGCGATCGCCAAAGCGGGCCGCGAGGTGCAGGCAATGAACACCGACTAGAGGAAGCACGGCGCCGCCCGTCTCGATGTCGCAGTGCAGGTGGGAGCGCAACATCCTGCCGTGGTGGCGGCGGTTGCGCCATGCGCGCACCGGGAGCCGCGTGAGGATGGCGGTGTGCATCGGTGAGTCCGGGTCGCTGGGCTCCCCGAGGAAGATCTCCATGCCGAGGTCCGCGGCAAGATCGCGGACGTAATCCACCTCGCGAACCTCCTGGAGCGCGACCACATCGGCGTCGATCCGTCGCAGCACATTGGCAACGAGCTCGCGGCGCTGCTCGCCACCAAGCAGGATGTTGTATGTGGCGACGCGAATCCTGCGCGGTGTGGGTTTTCTGGCTCGCGACATCGACCGAACTTACAATGCCACGGTGCAGCCACAGCGCGACGCACATCTCACCGAGCTCGTCTTCCTCGACCGTGGTCCGATCGCGCTGCGCTCTGTCGCGGTTGCGGTCGTCGCGGCCGCGTGCGGCGTTGCCGGCACGTTGCTCGTGCGCCTGCACCAGTCGCTGGCCGCCCAGCTCGCCGCGCACGCGGCGCTCAACCCGCTGCAGACGCTGCTCGCCACCGGATCGAGCGTGCGCACGCTCTGGCCCGGGTGGGTGGCCGCGGTGTGCTTTGCCGCAGCCGTGGTGCGGCTTCGCCGCGGCGCCACCGAACCGCCCGCAGGCCGGACCTCGGTCGAGCACCAGACTCTCGCCCAGCTCCGTGCAGGGCTGCGCCGCGAGTATCGAATCGTTCGCTGCGCGCTCGTGGTGGTCTGTCTGCTCGCTGCGGTGGACTCGGCTCGCGCGGTCGCGGGCGTCATCGCGGGGCAGTCCGCCGACCCGCAGCTCCTGACCACCTTGCCCGCAACCGTGATCGAGGCTCTGGGATATGTCGTCGCCGCGGCGGTGCTGGCCGTGTGGGCTCGCGCTTTCGGTACGGAGGTGCGCCGGCTCGGCGCGCTGTAACCGGCCCGTCGATGGCGGGGAATCGCGCGGATCAGATCCGGCGCTCGACGACGTAGTCGCAGACGCGCTCGAGGGTTTCGCGAGCGTCCGTCTCCGGAAAGTCCTTCAACTCTGTGGCGGCTTCCCGCGCGAACTCCTGGGCGCTGCGCTCTGCCGCGGCGATGGCATCCGAGCCGCGAACCAGGCTCACGACCGTGTCGAAGTCCTCTTCGTTCAAGTCATTCTTGGCCAGAATGCGCTGGAGACGGGCGCCCACCTCGCGGTCCTTGAGGGCCAGCATCAGCGGCAAGGTGACCGTCCCCTGGCGGAGGTCGGCGCCAACCGGCTTGCCCACCTCGGCACTGGTTGCGACGTAGTCAAGGACGTCGTCAGCGATCTGAAACGCCATACCAAGGCTGTGCCCGTAGCGGCGCAGGCTCTCGACGGATGCTGTGTCCAGCCCTGCGATGAGACCGCCGCCGTAGCAGCTGGTGCTGACCAACGTCGCTGTTTTGCGGCCGATTTTCCGGTGGTAGTCGGCGAGCGACTGGTCGTACTCGTTGCGGCTGGTCATCTGCAAGAGCTCTCCCATGCAGATGGTCATCACCGCGTTGCTGATCGCCGAGTCGATGGCCGGCATCCCGATCTCGGCCAGGAGATACGCGCCCTTGGCGAAGTAATAGTCGCCAATGATCACCGCCGGGTCGGGACCCAGTGCCTCGTGGATGGTGGTGATCCCGCGCCGCGTCGGCGCCTTGTCGATGAGGTCGTCATGGACGAGGGTCGCCGTGTGGATGAACTCGATCCCCATGGCGAGGTTGAACACGTCGTTGGCATCGGCCTTGCCGAGCCGGGCCGCGAGGATGACGAGCGCAGGGCGCAGGCGTTTGCCACCCGCCTTGACGATGTGCGACATGGCGCTCGCCATCGGACCGAGGTCGGACGCGATCTCGGCATCGAGGCGCCGTTCGAATTCAATGAGTTCCGTGGAGATCGGCTCCAGGAGTTCCTCGGCGGCGATGCTCACGACCCCGCCGCCACTCGAATCACCTCGGTGACCGGCCGCACCATGCGGGGTTCGGGGAGTGGTTCGTCGAAGATGCGCGCCGCACTGCTTCGGAAGCGTTCCGGAGCAGCCGTGACCAGGAGTTCGGTCCGCATCATCAAGCCCTCCGACCCGGGCGTTGCCGTCGCGTCGGCGCCAATCCGGTTCACGGCGACGATGCGCTTGACGCGTGCAGCGGTGGTATCCGCGCTGTCCACGACGCGCAGCCGCCGGGTGCCGATCAATCGCACCAGCGTGGGGCGGAGCAGCGGGTAATGCGTGCATCCGAGGACCAGCGTGTCGGCCCGCCAGTCGAAGATGCGTTCGAGCACCGGTCTCAGTGCGGCCTCCGCCCTCGGTGTATCGGCGTCCCCGTCCTCGACGATCTCGACGAGATCCGCCGCAACCTCACTGAGCACCGCGATCCCCGGGTTGGCCTCACGGATGGCGTGGACGTACTCGCCGCTTGCCCGGGTCCCTTCGGTGCTGAGCACCGCCACCCGACCGTTGTGAGTCGCCGCCGCGGCTGCCTGCGCCCCCGGGGCGATGACTCCCACCACGGGGATGTCGAAACGCTCTCGCGCGACGTGGAGCGTGGCCGCGGTTGCCGTGTTGCAGGCGATCACCACCAGCTTGGTGTCCATCGCCGCGAGCATTCCGATGATGTCGAGGGCCAGGCCGCGCACCTGGCTCTGCGAACGTGGCCCGTATGGGAAGTGCTCCAGGTCGGCCACGTAGATCAGCGCTTCGGCAGGCAATTGATGACGGATCTCGCGGAGCACGGTCAGGCCACCGACACCGGAGTCGAACACGCCGATGGGGCGCGAGTCGCTCATTCGTTTCGCAGGATAGCAGGGGCGCGCGCCAAGCCCGACCCATCCAGGGCAAGGCCCATGAGCAGCATGTCCCGGTCACCGCTGGGCATCCGCACCTCGCCCTTCACCAGCCCCTCCTCCTCGAATCCGAGTGACCGATAGAGGCCGAGTGCACGACGATTGTCGGGGAAGACCCGCAGGCTGATCTTGGCCAGGCCGACCGTGCGTCCCCAGGCGATCGCCGTCTCCATGAGCATGCGTCCAAGTCCGGCACCGCGCTCCGCGTTGCTGACAACGATGGCGATTTCACCCACGTGCGCGTAGTGGTTCCCGGCGCGGCGCTGCACCATCACGTGGCCTGCGGGCGCACCGTCGACCTCGAGGGTGAGGCTCAGGCCGCCCTCGAGCACGATGGACACCAGGCACAGGCTCTGCTCGATGGTGTCCGGTTCACCAGGCACCGCCGCGAGCAGCTCGCCCTCCCCCGCCACGGCGTCGATGAGTGCAGCCAGGCCCGGCGCGTCGGTATCGGTCGAGGGCCTGATCAGGTAGTGGTGGCCGTTTCGGGCGACGCCCTCGCGCCGAAGCACTGGTTGGGTCGCCGTCATACAGCGACGGAGAGCCCGGGATCGTCCTGCATCGCGGTGGCGCGATCGGCGATGCGCCGCGCGATCCCGCCGGCACTCATCACGGTCATGTGACCGTGCGGGTAGGTCCAGAGGTCCGTCTGCCACTCGGCGCTGAGCCGGGTGACCGGGTCGGGCCCGACCACCAGGTCCTGCATGGCCCGAACCAGGGTGATCCGGTCGCCCGGCGTCCGCGGGATGAAGTTGCGCGCGACCAGCGGCGCCAGCGTCGACTCGAGGAACCGGCCGGCGCTCCCCCGATCCGGACCCCAGGACCCGCTGAACTCGCCGATCATGCCGAGGTGGCGAAGCGACGGGGTCGGCGGCCGCTGCGACAGGGTTGCCGCGGGGTCGCAGAACGGGGCGACAGCGATCACCCGGTCCAGGTCCAGTTGCGCGGCGAGCAGGGTGGCAATTAACCCGCCGAGGCTGACGCCGACAACCGTCACGTGAGGACTCACCTCGGCGCGAGCCCAGGCGATCACCGCCGCCGCGTCCTCGACGGACTGGCGAACCACCGCTCTGATGTGCGCGGGATCGAGGCTGAAGTAGCCGTCGCCGCTGCGCTGCCCGGGAAGCGTGCGCCGAAGGTGATGCGGCAGGTCGAGCCGTGCCGTGTGCGCGCCGCGAATGCGCATCTGCTTGGCGAGCCAGCGGTCGTACGTGGTCTGGGGCACGGCATACCCGTGCAGCAGCAGAACAAAGGGCGCGGGCCCCGGCTCCCGGCGGACGTGCGCAGTCGCGACCAGGTGGCGGCTGCCCCAGTGACCTCCGGGGCCCTCGCTGTCGCCTTCAAGCTCGAGCTCACGCCAGCGTGGACCGCCGAGCGACTCCCATTCCCGGTGCACCTGGATCGAGCGTGGCTCGAGCACCCGGCTCTGTTCCCAGAATTCGGCACGGTCGACCGGCTCGCGGTCGATGGTCTCGGGCCGGGTGATCCCNNTGGCGTAGAACATCATCGAACGTGGCTGTGCCGGAATCGCCGCCCCCGCTTCGCGTGGTTGGCACCCCAGATCGCCAGAACGACTGGGAGTCCCTCTATCAGGAGCACGTGGCTCCTCTCTATCGATATGTCTACTCGAGAACCGGCAACACCCCGGACGCCGAGGACGTGACCTCCACGACCTTCCTTCGCGCCTTGCCGCGGCTGCGCTCCGACGTGACCTCGGCGGAGATCGGCGCCTACCTGCGCACCACGGCGCGGAGTGTGCTCGCGGATGTCTGGCGCCAGCGGCACGGGACGGTCCTGATGGAGTTCGACGAGCAGCGCGACGCTTCCCCGGAAGCCGAGCAGCAGCGCGAGGTCGACGTCAGCCCGATCCTCGACGGACTACCTGACAATTATCGGAGCGTGCTCGAGTTCCGATTCCTTCGTGGGTACTCCATCCGGGAGACAGCCGCTGCGATGGGCGTGAGCGTCGCCAACGCCAAGGTGCTGCAACTGCGGGCGCTGCGCCGCGCTGCCACCACGGGAGCCCGCTATGTCGAAGGCTGATCGCCGCCTCACGCGCTTCATCAACGCACTGATCGCCAACCGGCGCCCGCCCCGGTCGCCTGCGGGCGACGACTCGGCCGCCATGCAGGTGGCCGCACGGCTTCGGGCTGCGCACCCGGGCGGATCGACGCCGTCGCCCGCCTTCGTCGACAACCTCGCCCGGCAGCTGCGCGAGGCGCCGGGCCAGGACCCGGGCTGGGCCGAGACCGGAATCCGCCGGCGCCGGTTCCTGGTCGGCGG
>PKYW01000015.1 GCA_003132805.1 Candidatus Dormiibacterota bacterium
AGCTTCTCCATGAAGAACGCCGGGGGCAGCATCATTGGCACCGGGACGTGGACGATCTTGCGATGCAGGCCCAGCGCCGACTTGATGGTGCGCACGATGTCCTCGTAGCTCATCTGATCCGGGCCGCCGATCTCGTACACGCGGTCACCCGGGCCACGCTCGAGGGCGATGACGATGCAGCGGGTCACGTCGTTGATGGAGATGGGCTGGAAGAGCGTTCTGCCATCGCCGGCGATGGGGATCACCGGGTTGATCCGCATCATCCGGGTGAGCAACGTGAAGAAGCCGTCGCCGGGGCCGAAGATGAGGCCGGGTCGCAGTCCGGTGTATGGCACGCCGCTGGCGCGGACCGCCTGCTCGCCTTGCCATTTGCTCACCAGGTACGGATACCTCGGGTCCGGATCGGCGCCGAGTGCCCCCTGGTGCACGAAGTGGCCGACCTCTGCCTGCTTTGCGGCGGCGACGACTCGCTCGGTCCCCTCGCGGTTCACCCGGTCGAAGGTCTGGCGACCACGTTCATTGATGATGGCCACCAGGTGGACGACCGCGTCACAGCCGGCGAAGACCTCGGCCAGGTTGGTGGCGCTGGTCACGTCATCCCGGACGAACGTGACCCGCTCGCCTTTGGGGCGGCGGGTCGTCCCACGGGCCACGATGACCACCTCGTGCCCGGCGTCCTTGAGCGCACGGACGGTGTGGATGCCGACGAAGCCGGTTCCACCGGTCACCGCAACGCGCACGCAGTTCCTCCTCGCCGGGGTGGGACGTTCGCCCGCGAGTTTACGGGCCGCGCCGCCGGACGTGCCCCGCGCTTACGAGCCGCCGACCAGGGCGGCGATCACCGCCGGTGATCCCTCGAGCGCGGTGCGCTGCATGAAGTGCCTGACCGCGCGCATGCCGCCGAGCTCCTCCCCACCGCCGGCGCGTCCGGGGCCGCCGTGGACGAGTTGCGGCATGGGGGTCCCGTGCCCGGTCGATTCCGCGGCGCAGTCACGATCGAGGACGAGCAGGCGGCCGTGATACGGCGCAGCCCCGCTCACCGCCTCGCGAACGAAGTCCGGATCGTAGGAGACGATCGAGCCGACCAGGCTCCCGCCGCCACGTGCCGCAAGCGCACCGAGATCCGCGCCGGCGCCGTATGGGATCAGCGTGGTGACCGGGCCGAATGCCTCGATCTCGTGGGGTTCGGGGCGGTCGCCGGTGGCGAGCAGCACCACCGGTGCCATGAACGCGCCGCGCTCCGGGTCGGCATCCACGGGCTCGACCCACATCGGGTCGCCGTACACGGTCTCGGCCGCGCGTCCCAGGCCAGTGACCGCGTCGCGGACCTCGTCGCGCTGGTGGAGACTCACCAGCGCACCCATGGTCACTGTCTCGTTGCGTGGGTTGCCGACGACAACCTTGTCGAGCCTCGTGCGAAGACCGGCGATCACATCGTCAACAATCGATTCGGGAACCATCGCCCGGCGGATGCAGGTGCATCGCTGCCCCGCCTTGGTGGTGATCTCTCGCGAGACTTCCTTGATGTACAGGTCGAATTCCGGCGTTCCCGCTGTGGCGTCCGGCCCGAGGATCGAGCAGTTGAGCGAGTCGGTCTCGGCGTTGAATCGTGCGGCACGCGCGGTCACGGCGTCGTTGCCACGCAACACCGCAGCGGTGGTCGCGCTCCCGGTGAACGCGACCACATCCTCGCCGCCGAGATGATCGAGCACGTCGCCCGCGCTGCCGCACAGAAATTGCACCGCGCCTTCAGGCAATGCACCCGATGCGATGATGTCGCGCATCACCGCGGCGGTGAGATATGCGGTCTGTGTGGCCGGCTTGACGATGGTGGGAACGCCGGCGAGCACCGCGGGTGCGAGCTTCTCGAGCATGCCCCAGACCGGGAAGTTGAACGCGTTGACCTGCAGGACCACCCCGCGGAGCGACGTGTACACATGCTGCCCGACGAACGTTCCCTCCTTGCCGATCGGTTCGACGTCGCCGTCGGTGAGCAGAAACCCATCCGGCAATTCGCGCCGGCCGCGACTGCTGAAGACAAACGTGGTGCCGATCCCACCGTCGATGTCGCCCGTGGAGTCGCGTCGGGTCGCGCCCGTGGCCAGCGACAGCTCGTGGTACGCGGCCTTGTTGGCGTCGAGATAGGTCGCGAGCTCTTTCAGCGCCGCGGCCCGCGCCTGGAAGGTCAGGCGGCGCAGCCCGGGTCCACCCACGAGCCGCGCGTGATCCACCATCGCTCGTGTGTCGAGACCGGTCGTCGAGACGCGGGCAACGGGGTCACCGGTTGCCGCGTCGACCACGACTGTTCCCTCGTCGGGCGCGGTGTACCAGGAGCCGGCGGCGTAGCTGGCGAGCATCTCAGTCATAGGACGGCCATTATCGCCACCTCGACTGCTGGGCTAGGATTCCTGGAACCCGCGTCCATCAGGAGAGAACAACCATGCCGGAATCCGTGACGATCGGCGAGCGCGAATTGCTGGTGTCGACCCTTAACACCCAACGCGAGCACGTTCTCGGCATTCTTGAAGGCCTTTCCGACGACGCCCTGCGCCGGGCGATGTTGCCATCGGGTTGGACACTGCTCGGTCTGGTCCAGCATCTGGCGCTCGACGTCGAGCGGTTCTGGTTTCGCGTCATCATGGCGGGTGAATCAATCGGCGCCGGGGAGTACTCCGCGGCATCCGGCTGGGTGGTGGCGGCAGACGTTGCGGCCGAGACGGTGTTCGACGTCTACCGGCGCGAGATCGACCTTGCGAACGCGATCGTCGACGCTCGGTCCCTCGATACGCCTCCAGCAGCGTGGCCGGTGGAACGCTGGCCCAACTGGCGGTTCGAGAACCTCCGCGAGCTGATGCTGCACGTGATCGCCGAGACCGCCGTCCACGCGGGTCACGCGGACGCGGTGCGCGAGCTCATCGACGGCCGGCAGTGGCTGGTCATCGGCTGAGCGAGGGTGTTCCCGGCGCTTGAACCGAGCGCCGCCGGCATGCTGGCCGTGGGTGACGGCCAGGAGATCTACTGGGAGCGCTGCGGCAATCCTCACGGAACGCCGGCGGTCTTCCTGCACGGAGGGCCGGGGTCAGGCTGCCGGCCCAATCACCGGCGGCTGTTCGATCCGGACTTGTACAACGCCGTCCTCTTCGACCAGCGCGGCGCGGGGCGAAGCCGTCCACTGGCGAGCGAGCCCGATGCGGACCTGCGCAGCAACACGACGCGGCACCTGATCGCCGACATTGAGCTGCTCCGTGAGCATCTCGGCGTGGAGCGCTGGACGGTGCTCGGTATGTCGTGGGGCAGCACGCTGGGCCTCGCGTATGCGGAGGCGCATCCCGACCGCATCCGCGCGCTCGTCCTGGCACTCGTCACCACGACCACCCGGCGCGAGGTGGAATGGATCACCCGCGACGTCGGGCGCATCTTTCCGCGGGAGTGGGACCGCTTTGCTGCGGCGGTGCCGCCGGCACTCCGACATCTGCCACTCGTCGACGCGTACGCGACGCTCCTCTTCGATCCCGATCCCGCAGTGCGCGACCAGGCCGCCCGCGAGTGGTGCGCCTGGGAGGACGCGCACGTCTCACTTGCCCCGGACCACGTGCGCAACCCTCGCTATGACGATCCAGAGTTCCGTCTCCGGTTCGCTCGCCTGGTGACTCACTACTGGCGTCATGCCGCGTTCATTGACGACGGCCAGTTGCTCCGCGATGCGCATGTGTTGAACGGCATTCCGGGCGTACTCATCAGTGGCCGCTTTGACGTCAGCGGTCCGCTCGAGACTGCCTGGCGTCTGTCCCACGTCTGGACGACGAGCAGGCTGGAGGTCATCGGCGACACGGGACACGGCGGCAGCGACGCGTTCACGTCCGCGGTCGTGGACGCACTGATCGAGGTTGCCGGCGAGGCTTGACGCTCCTCAGGCGGTTGAGGTCACCAGGTGATGTCGTCGAGCGGAGCGCCGTCGCCCGGCACCTGCGTCAACGGTGTCAGGCCCGATGACGAGTAACGCCACAGCGTGGTGGTCGGTGACGTCGCGCCGGGGCAGTAGAGGTACGCGCTCACCAGTGCCGCGGAGCCTGCGTGATCTGCTGCAACCTCGGCGCCGTCCTCGCACTCGCCCAGCGCGATACGCGACTCCGCGCGCAGTTGAGTGTTGAAGACGACGAGGCGAGCGGGGCCATCGACGTACCCTCCGCTGGTGTCGTTGCTCGATGCATTGCAATGCTCCAGGCCGATTGGTCCCGCTGCCATCGCCGTCGCGGCGTGGAATTCGCACGACGGATCGGGCGCTGCGGAGAGGCCCGAGAGACCGTCTTGCGCGTTGAGCGCGTTGACAACAACGAGCCTCGCTGGCGTCCATTGCGAACAGGCACCGAGTGGCATGTTGCTGTCCCCTGTGGACGCTCCGTACGCGACGACGAGCGACCTGCTGTCCGGCGTCCAGGCGGGGTTGGAGAGCAGGTGGCATCGTTGCAAGCCGGCGCCGATGGTCCATGTGCTACCGCTGGCAATGTCAACCACCGTGAAATGCGTGTCGAAATACGAGTTCGCGCACCCGGAGTCGGCATAGACGTACATGCGGCCGTCCGGACTCGGCCATGCTCCTGTGACGAGCTCATCGCTGCCGGTCGAGAGGACTGTGGTGCTCCGTCCGGTTGCGAGGTCGACGCGAATCACGTCGTTTGCGCATGAGTTCGATTGCGGATCCCCGCCGAGCGTGCTGTTCGCATAGGCGGGCCCGCGGTCGTACGTCACCCACAGGAAGCCGCGCCCATCGAGGGCGAGGTTGACGACACTCATCCCGTCAAGGCTTCCCGAGAGCAGCCGTGAGATGACCTTCCCGGTCGTGCTGCTGTAGAGCGCGACGGACTGGTTGCCGTTCTGGTCGTCGACGGCGATGAAGGTCGCGGGAGGTGTGCCGGCAAGATCAGCCCTGGTGACCGCTGACAGGGCGGTGGGGGGTGTCGGTGCGCCACAGGCTGTGAGCCCAGCAGCGAGCAGCCCGAGTAGGACGCGGACGGTTCTCTGCTGAGTACGCACCTTCCCACTACGTGACAACAGGGCTGGCGGTTCCCATTCTGTGGCCGGAGTCACGTCGATTGCCAGGGTAGGAGGCGCGGCGCGAAGATCGGCGAGTTCTCCCCGTCCGGCCATGTCGCTGCAACGCTGGAGCAGGGCGACACCGGACGATTGCCGAAGCCTCATCGGCAGACATGGGTGGAGCCACCACCGGCTGACCTGTCTCACCGGCGATGGTGTTCATCGCCCCTTGCGTGCCGAACATCTGTTCGCTACACTGACGTCCCGCCTCGGCGCTCCTGCTCTCCGTCCCCTCAGGCGGCGGCCATTTCCAGTGAGGAGCGATGCCCGATTCCCTGTCCGCCGCTCTGGCGACACTTCGATCCCGCTACGGTCCCCAGGCACTTCGCCGTGGCGGATCGCCGGAGCAGGCAGGCACGTGGTCCACCGCGGTGCCGGTGCTCGACGATGTGCTTACGCCGGGTGGGCTGCCGCACGGCCGGGTCACCCTGCTCGCCGCAGCCGGACGCGGGCCCTCGGGCCGGCTGACATTGCTGCAGTCGCTGGCCGCGCTGGCGAGCCGCTCGCATGACACCGGGTACGTGGATCTTGCGGGCACGCTCGATCCCGGCTTCCTCGCCGACCTCGGGGCGGATCTCGACGCCTGCCTGGTGATCTCCCCCGGCCCCGCGAGATGGGAACGGGGGCTGGTCATGGCGCGCGCCCTGGTGACCGCGGGCATGCCGTGGGTTGGTGTGGCGCTCGGTGGGGAGCAGGCCCGGGCGTCGCTCTGGGAGCACGCCCTCGCCGCGCTTGCCGAGGCGGTTGCCAAGCGCGGCGCGATCTGTGTCATCGCCACGCCGGCTCCGGTTGCAGCGCCGCTTCGCCACGCCTCGTCGCTCACGCTCGTCTGCGCGGCAGCGGGCTGGCACCGGGCCAACGGCGACGTGGCAGGGCTGCGGGTCCGGCTCACCACCAGCAAGAGCAAGCTCGGCGCGCCCGGCGCCGAGGCCACCGTGCTCCTCCGCTATCCACGTCCGTACGCCACCGCCGAGGTGGTCGGTCTGCCCAGCGTCGTCGTTCCGCGCTTGCAACCGATCACCCTGCCGGTTCCGGACGTGGCCGGCGTGGCGGCTCGAGGTTGAGGTGCGCGTTCTCTGTGCTCGCCATCCGCATCTCGGGCTGCTGGCCGCCCTGCGTCGCTATCCCGAGCTGCGTGGCGAACCGGTGATCCTCGGTGGTGCTCCGGAGTTGCGCCTCCCGGTGGTCGCCGCTTCGGCGGCAGCGCTGGCGGCCGGGGTGCTGGTGGGGCAACCGCTCCGCCAGGCGCAGCAATCCTGTCCCGCGGCGGTGTTCGTCCCCCTCGATCCCGCCGGGATCGCCCAGCTACGCGCCGCCATCTGCACCGAGCTCCACCGGCTCTCGCCAACGGTGGAAGCCGGTGATGAGGAGGCATTCGGCGATCTCTCCGGCCGGCACGCCGAGTTTTCCGATGAGGCTGCCTGGGCATCCGCCCTGGCTCGGGGATTGCGCAGCGTGCTCGACGTGGAGATCGCCGTGGGCGTGGCGGGGTCGCGATTCGTCGCCCGCCTGGCAGCGCATGCGAGCCATCCCGGCCGGATCCGCCGGGTTCGCTCCGGCGACGAAGCCGTCTTCCTGGCGCCACTGCCGCTCGACGTGCTGCCTGTCGATCCGGCGGTGACCGCCCGGCTCGCGGCCTTCGGGCTCGACTGTCTCGGCGCGGTGGCCGGTCTGGGTCCGGCCGATCTGCAGCGCCAGTTCGGCCCCGACGGCCTCCGGCTGTACCGGCTGGCGCGTGGCGAGGACAGCGGGGGGATCCACCCGCTGCCGGCGCAGCGGGCATGGAGTGAACGGCTTGTGCTCGACGGCGCCACGGGGGATCTCGAGATCCTGCTCGGAGGTGTCCGGCAGTGCGCCACGGCGCTCGGGGGCCGGCTCACCGCCGAGACCCTGGCGGCCGGCGAGGTGAGCGTGGTGTTCGAGATCGAGGAAGCCGAGCCGATCTCGGCGTCGGTGGTGCCGGCGGCAGCGTCGGGAAATGCGGGCGAGCTCTGGACGGCGGTGCTCGGACTGCTCGGCGAGCTCAAACCCCAGGCGCCGGTTGCCGCTGTCCGCGTGGGAGTGACCCGGCTGTCCCCGGCGGCCGGTCGCCAGGCTGATCTGCTCCGACCTGGCGATGGCGCTCGAGAGGCCGTGGTCGCCACGGCGGAGCGCCTCCGAAGCCGGTTCGGTGCCACCACGGTGCGCCGACCCCGGCTCGCACTCGATCCCGGCGATCTCCCGGAACGGCGCTTCACGTGGGAGGCGCCGGTTCTGGCTTCAACGTCGTAGGCTTCGCCCTCTGGTCGACACGAGAGGAGCCGTCTGTTGATCTGCGCCAGTTGTGGCGGTGAGAACGAGCCTGGACGTCGGTTCTGCGGTGACTGCGGACGTCCGCTGGCCATCGCATGTCCCGCTTGTGGCGCCGCCAATTCGACGCGGGCCCGCTTCTGCGGCGACTGCGGCGCGCCGCTCGTGGTTGCCTCAGAAGCGGCGCACGAATCCCGGGTTGACGTGCCGGCCGGCGCGGCCACGCCGGCAACGTTCACCGAGCGCCGCCATGTCTCGGTGCTCTTCGCCGACCTGGTCGGTTTCACGACCCTGGCGGAAGCACGGGATTCGGAGGAGGTGCGCGACCTGCTCACCCGGTACTTCGATGCCTGCCAGACGGTGATCGGACGCTACGGCGGCGTTGTGGAGAAGTTCATCGGCGACGCGGTGATGGCGGTTTGGGGGACGCCGGTCGCGAAGGAGGACGACTCAGAGCGCGCCGTTCGCGCAGCGCTCGAAATCGTCGACGCCGTGACCCAACTCGGCATCGAGACGGGTGCGCCGCAGTTGCGTGCTCGGGCGGGAGTGCTCACCGGTGAGGCAGCGGTGAACCTCGGCGCGACCGGACAAGGGATGGTCGCGGGTGATCTCGTCAATACGGCGTCGCGCGTCCAGTCGGCCGCCGTGCCGGGCACGGTCCTGGTCGGCGAGGCCACCAAGCGAGCAACCGACGCGGCGATCGAGTATCGCGATACCGGCCTGCACGAATTGAAAGGAAAGGTCGAACCCGTGCGTCTCTGGCAGGCATACCGGGTCGTCGCGGGCGTCGGCGGCCTGATGAAGCCGGAGGGTCTCGAGCCGCCCTTTGTCGGCCGCGACCGTGAGCTCAAGCTGGTCAAGGACCTCTTCCTCGCCAGTGCCGACGACGGCAAGGCCCACCTCGTCCAGATTACCGGGATCGCGGGGATCGGCAAGTCGCGCTTGAGCTGGGAATTCTTCAAGTACATGGACGGACTCCAGCAGAAGTTTCGCTGGCATCGCGGTCGCTGCCTGTCGTATGGAGAAGGTGTCACCTACTGGGCACTTGCCGAGATGGTGCGCGGGCGCGCGGACATTCTCGAAGGCGAGGACCGGACGTCGGCGATGAACAAGCTCCGCGAGACAGTGGAGCGCATCGTTCCTGACCCCGCCGACCGGAGTTTCGTGGAGCCCCGCCTCGCGCATCTCCTCGGGCTCGAGGAGCACGCCGCGTCGGACAAATCAGACCTGTTCGCGGGCTGGCGGCTCTTCTTCGAGCGGCTCGCCGCAAGCGACCCGGTGATCATGGTCTTCGAGGATCTGCAGTGGGCCGACCCATCGCTGCTCGATTTCATCGACTACCTCCTCAATTGGTCGCGCGCCTTTCCGATCTTCGTCATGACTTTGGCGCGCCCGGGACACGAAGCCGGCGCGGGACCCAGGCGCAACGCAACGTCGATCTCCCTGGAACCGCTCCCCGCGCGTGCGATGGAACTCCTCCTCACCGGTCTCGTACCCGGGCTGCCCGCCGAGCTCACCGCGAAGATCCTGGAGCGAGCGGAAGGCGTGCCGCTCTACGCCGTGGAAACGGTGCGCATGCTGCTGGACCGCAACGTGCTCGTCCAGGAAGGATCCGTGTACCGGCCGACAGGCCCGATCGAGGATCTCGAAGTCCCCGAAACGCTGCACGCGCTGATCGCCGCACGGCTCGACGGCCTCTCGGCACCCGAGCGCCGGCTGATCCAGGAGGCTTCGGTGCTCGGGAAGACCTGCACGCCCGCTGCCCTGGCCGCGATATCCGGCTTTCCGGAGGCACAGATCGAGCCCATCCTGGCGGCGCTCGTCGCCAAGGAGGTTCTTACGGTCCAGGCCGATCCCCGCTCACCAGAGCGGGGCCAGTACGCGTTCCTGCAGGACCTGGTCCGAACCGTCGCCTACGAGACGCTGCCGAAGAAGGACCGCAAGGCGATGCACCTGAGTGTCGCCGAGTTCCTGCAACGGGCGTGGGGCGCGGATGAGGCAGAGGTCGTCGAGGTCGTGGCGTCGCACTTCCTCGAGGCTCACAGCCTCGCGCCGGATGCTGACGACGCACCCCGGATCCGCGAGCTCGCCTGCGGGATGCTGATCCGGGCGGGCGAGCGCGCTGCATCCCTTGCGGCGCCGGCAGAGGCTCGAGCGTATTTCGAGCGCGCCGCGGAGCTGACCACGGCCCCGACTGAGCGTGCGGCTCTGCTCGAACGCGCCGGCCGGATGGCACTCCAGATGGGTCGCCTGGAGCAGGCGACTGCGCTCCTGACCGAGGCGAAGCGGCTCTTCGAAGGGTCGGAACAATGGCACCCGGCCGCACGGATCGAGGCCGGGCTCGCTGAGATTCATTTCGAGCAAGGTCATCTCGACCTCGCCATCGAGGCTGCACGACGTGCGTATGGCGTCCTCGCCGGAGACGAGCCGGACGCAGCCTTCGCACTGGTGACCGGCCAGCTCGGACGGTTCCTGGCGCTCGAAGCCGATGACGGGGCGAATGGCGTGATCGACGAGGCGCTGCGTCTCGCGCAGCAGCTGGAACTCGCCGAGGTGTACTCGCAGGCGTTGAGCAGCAAGGCGGTTGCCATCGGACGGGAGGGGCGGCTCGACGAGGCAGCGACGCTGGTGCGACGGGCACTGGAGATTGCCATCGAAGGCGACTTCACCAGCGCGACCTTTCGAGCCTGGAACAACCTGGCTGTGTATCTCATGTACCAGGACCGCTATGCAGAGGTGGTCGAGCTGACCGAGTCGATGTTGGAGCTGGCGCGGCGGAAGGGAGACCGCCCCAGCGAGCTGACGGCGCTGCTCGGCATGACCGCACCGCTCGTGGCGCTCGGCCGCTGGGATGAGGCCATCCGGTACGTCGAAGAGGCGCAGGCTGCCGAGGAGCTTGAAGCTCTCCAATGGGCGGCCGTCCGCGCCATTGAATTGGCTTCGATCCGCCTCAGGCGCGGCGACATCGAAGCGGCACGTCAGGTGTTCGAGACTGCGAAGGCGCGTGCCGACGCGCACAACGCTGAGATTCGCGTCCGTGTCGGCTCGGCTGAGGTAGAGCTCCTCAACGCCGAAGGCAAACCGGCCGAGGCACTCGCAGTCTCGGAGCAACTCCTCGAAGCGACACCGAAACTGGGCCTGTCCGACCTGGGCATCAAGCGCACCATCGCGCATGCGGTTGCCGCTGCCCTCGAGCTCGGTGACCTCGATGCCGCGGATGCGATGCTCGCGATGGTCCGGCAGGCGAGACCTGGGATGGTGAGTCCTGAGCTGCGCGCGCACGCCGCGCGCCTGAATGCTCGTCTGTCAGCACTCCGCGACGGGCACGAGGGCGTCGAAGCCGGCTTCGAGACAGCGGTCGCAGCGTTCCGCGAGCTCGGCACGCCGTTCGAACAGGGGGTGTCCCTGTGCGAGCTCGCCGAATGGCTCGATGGGCAGGGACGTTCGGACGAGGCAGCGACCGTGGCACTCGAGGCGCGGACGCTGTTCGAACGACTCGGGGCGCGCCCGTGGTTGGATCGGATACGACCGCTGCTCGCCGCAACCTCATCGCTGCCACGTGCCAGCGCGCAGAGCTGAGCCTGTCTGACCTGCCGGCAGTCATCGGAGGGAAGCACGCCGCTTCCCCGCAGGCGTTGCGAATCGAACATGTGTTCGTTACACTGACCTCCCGCCTCAGCGCTCCCGCTTCTCTGTCCCAGGTAGACGGCGGTCCTTCATCAGTGAGGAGCGATGCCCGATTCCCNNCCCTGTCCGCCGCTCTGGCGACTGTCCCCAGGCACTTCGCCGTAGCAGAGCCCCGGCGGGAGCGACCCGATGACCGAGCTGCTCGACGGTGTCATCGAAGTGCGCACCGGCGCTGACGGACGGCCGGTTGCAATCCGAAACGGGTCGGTGTGGGGACGGGTGGCCGAGGTGGTGAACACCTGGCGAGTGGAAACCGACTGGTGGCGGATCCCGGTGGGCCGCGACTACGTGCGCTGCCTCCTCAACGA
>PKYW01000038.1:0-6643 GCA_003132805.1 Candidatus Dormiibacterota bacterium
CGCATCGTGTCCTTGAACTGTGCGCCGATGCTCTTCATCGGGTTGAGCGCATTCATGGCGCTCTGCATCACCACCGAGTAATCACGCCAGCGCACGAGCCGCAGCTCGTTGTCCGTGAGCCGGACGAGATCCTGGCCACGGAACACGACTCGCCCCGATGTGACCGCCGCCGGCGGCGACAGCAGCTGCGCGATCGCGAAGAGCAGCGTTGATTTTCCGCAGCCGGATTCGCCGACGATCCCAAGGAATTCGCCCGCCTGGACGCTCAGGTTGACCTTTTCCACCGCCCGGATGTCCGCCGTATCCGTGAGGTAGGAGACCGACAGGTTCTCGACGTCAAGCAGTGGTTCTGGCACGTCGCTTTCTCACCGGCCGCAGCGCGGGATTGCCGATCTCGTCGAAAGCGTAGTTGACGAGCGCGAAGCCTGCTCCCATGAAGGCGACTGCCGCCCCGGGCGCCAACGCCCACCATGCATTGCCGGCCTCGAGCGCGCCGCCCTGCTGCGCGTAATAGAGCATCGTTCCCCAGGTCAGCTCTGTGCTGTTGCCGAGGCCGAGGAACTGGAGTCCGGCGGCGAACCCGACCACGAACACCGAGAGCCCGAGAAATGACGCGACGATGAGCGACGTCATCGTCGGGATGATCTCGACGAAGATGATGTATGAGGTTCGTTCTCCTCGCACCTTCGCCGCCGAAAGGAAATCGCGGGAGCGAAGCGAAAGTCCCTGCGAGCGCAGCTGCCGCGCCTGGAACGCCCAGCTCGTGAGCGTGAGCACCACGATCATGGTGACCGAGCCGGGAGGGAGGTACGAGGCGAGCACGATCAGGAGCGGCAACGTCGGGATGATCAGGAAGATGTCGGTGAGCAGGGAGAGCGAACGATCGGTGAGGCCGCCGATGTACGCGGCGCTGACGCCGATGATCATGGAGATGACCGTGGCGAGCGCGCTGACCACGACGGTGACGATCAGCGTGAGGCGAGTGCCCCAGATCAGCTGTGAGAAGACGTCCTGCCCGAGTTGCGTTGTACCGAGGAGATGCTGCGCGGATGGACCGAGGTTCTGACCGTAGATCGCGGCCTGGGGATCGTCACGCGCGACGACGCCGGGAAAGATGGCGAGCAGGACGAGAATCAGGAGGATCACGGTCCCGGCCGTAGCCTTGCGATTGCGAAGGATGGCCCGCGTGAAGCGAGACAGCGAGCCCTGGGGAACCGTGGCGGCAGTCGGGTCGAGCGGCCCTGCTTCCGATGCGATCGCAGCGATGCTCACAGCACCATCTCCTTACGCATCACGGGTCCTCGGATCCAACCCGGCGGTGGCAAGGTCTGCGAGCAGCACGCACACGAGCACCGCCAGCGTGTACACGAGGAACAGGGCCTGCATCAGCGGCAGATCGTGGTCGGTCGTGCTGGTGTAGAAGAGATACCCAAGTCCGGGATAGGAGAATGTGTACTCGACGAGGATCGATCCGCCGAGGACGTATCCCAGCTGCATGGCGAATCCCGTCAGGTTGGGAAGGATGGCGTTGCGCGCGGCGTAGTCGATCATGATCCGCCAGCTGCGCAGCCCCTTGGCGCGGCCCATCTTCACGTAGTCCTCGGCCAGCGTGGTGATCATGTTGTTGCGCATCGAGTAGATCCAGAGGCCGGCTGTCACCACAACAAGGCTGAGGCCGGGCAGCACAGCGTGCACGAGCACATCTCCGATGAAGGACGGCGACAGCGACGGCTCGAGGCCGATGCTGTAGTTGGAGCTGAGCGGCAGCCAGTTGAGCGTCACGGCGAACACGTAGAGCAAGAGCAGGCCGACGAAGAACACCGGGAACGAGGCGACGATGAAGAGCATGGGGGGAAGGATCCCGTCGAGGATGCCCCCGCGCCGCCACGCGCCGACGACGCCGACCAGCGTTCCGATGGCGAACGCGATGACGGTCGTGACACCGACCAGCCCCAGCGTCCACGGCAGCTTGCTGATGATTTCGGTCAGCACCGGGACCCGTTGCGCCGTGAGGCCGAACTGTCCGGTGAGGCAGTTGCCGATGTACTGAACGTAGGTCAGGAGGATGTTCTGGTGGACATTGACGCCGAACTCGATCTGCAGCGCNNCGCGGGATGATGAAGTTGACCGTGAGCGCCGCCCAGAGCGTGATGAGGAACAAGCCGACGCGGCGGGAGACGTACTTCACCGCCGCGTCGGCCGCGCCTTGACTCTGCGCATCGGGACTACGCTAGCTCACCGGATAGAGTTGTGTGAGGACCACTCCGTTGTCGGGTGTCGCCCAGACCGGAGGCTGTGCGTAGGGATTGGACGGAGTGGGCCAGCCTCCGAAGCTTGTCGTGTCGTACTGGTACCAGTCGACGCCCTCGACGACCGGGATCACGGGGAGGTCCTGGGCCATGACAGTCGAGATCTGATGGATGATGTCGAGCTGCTGCGCGGGGGTCGCGCCTGAATACTGGTTGAAGAGCGCGTCTGTCGTGCTCGACTTGTAGCGCTCCCAGTTGGTGGAGCCGATGCTTCCGCTGAAGAGCATCGGCCGGAGCTCGTAGTAGGGGCCCGGGCCTGCCACCGGCATCTCCCCATATGCGAGCTGGAACGTCCCGTTCTGGGTGTCGTTGGTGTATGGAGTGCTGTCCTCGTCCTGGACCGTCACCTGGATGCCCACGGCCTTGAGCTCCTCGGTGATCACCTGCAGTGATGCGTCCCAGTCGGTGTAGCCGCTGATCGTCTTGATGGTGAAGGAAAGCTGCTGACCCTGCGCGTTCGCATAGATCCCGTTCGAGCCCTTGGTGAACCCGGCCGCCTGGAGCGTCTGGTCCGCCTTGGACGGGTTGTACGTGGTCGTGTCGAGCGACTTCTCGTACCACGCCTGGTAGGTCGGCAGGACGATGCCGGTCTGGTTCGCGGGGGGCTCGTATCCGCTCTCACCACGTTGCGAGACCTGCGAGCGATCGATCGCCATCGAGATCGCCTGGCGAACCGCCAGGTTGCCGAGCAGCGGATTGTTCAGGTTGGGAAAGAGGGAGACGTTGAGCGTCGGTGGGAACCAGTAGTGGCGCGTCGACGGGCTCTTGCTGATGTAGTACGACTGGATGTTGGGGATGTACTGGGCTCCCCACTGCGCCTCACCCTGGGCGAGGTAGAGGTTGGCTGATGTGTTGCTGAGGAACGCGGGATAGTCGACCTCGGCCACCTGGGGAACCGGATGCCCGGGCTTGCTCTGCCAGTAGGTCGTGTTGCGCAGGTACTTGATGTTGTCCTGCGAGCAGTTCGACATGAGATACGGGCCGGTGCCGACGGGTGTGGTGTCGGCGTAGGTGTCGAGCTTGGTCTGGTCGAGCGTGCTGAAGATGTGTTGCGGAATGATCGGTGTCTGATCGGCGACGTAATAGAAGTACGACTGCGCCGGCGCGTTGAACGTGAAGACGACCTGGTTGCTCCCCTGGAGCGCGACGTTGGTGAGCGGCCCGCTGTCCACCGCCCAGAGCGCGTTGAGATCGAGTGCGGGGTCCGCCTTCAGTGCGTCGAAGGTGTACAGAACGTCGTTGGCCGTAAACGGCGTGCCGTCATTCCACTTGACGCCCGACCGGATGGTCATGGTCAGCGTCATGAAGCCGTTGCTCCAACTGGATCCTGTTGCCAGCCACGGAGTCACCTTGGGGGTGCCATCGGTGTTCGTCTGGAGGATGTTGATGAACTCCAGGGGCTCGTAGATGAAACCGATCGACGTGATGTTCACCGAAGGGTTGAACGGGTTGAACTGGCAGGTCCAGGTGCTCCCGCTCTCGTTGTCGATGAGCAGCTTGCCGCCGATCTTGCCGGTGTTGGCTGTTCCGCCACTACTCGTCGATGAAGTGGAGCCGCACGCTGCCGCAAGGACGCCCGCGACGACCAGCAGGGTTATCGGCCTCATGCGTCGTGTGTTCGGTCGCCACGTCCATACCATCCGGGTTTCCTCCGAAGTCTGGGGCTACCACCGTGCGGTGGGGTGAGAAGTGATCCGCGGCCGGTAATTTATAGGAAAGCTACCTTAACATCGGCGCGGTGGTCAACCATTNNACCGATAGGAAGAATTCCTAACCATGCCCACCCGACCGCGACCGCGACGCTCCGGATCGACCGTTCGCCGCGCCCTCATGGTCGCCGCGGCGTTGCTGGTCACCGCGCCCGCGCTCATCCCGGTCAACGCCGCCGAGGCAGCCCCTTCGGCTCGAGCCCAGGTCCGCGTGGATCAGGTTGGCTACGCCACCACCGCAACCAAGCGCGCCTATCTGATGACCGCGACGGCAGACCCGCGAGCGGTGTTCCGCGTCGTGGATTCGCGGGGTGACGTCGCGTACGCATCGGCGGTCGGCGTCGACCAGGGAGCGTGGAGCAGTACGTACGACCACGTGTACGCGATGGACTTCAACCGTGTCGCTCGCGACGGGTCGTTCCACATCGTCGTGAGCGACGGGTCAATGCAGGTGCGCTCGCCGGTGTTTCGGATCGACGCGCCGGCCCGACTCTACGCAACCGCGATGGCAAATTCGCTCTCGTTCTATGAGAACGAGCGCGACGGTCCCGACTTCATCCCGTCCGCCCTGCGCAACGCTCCAGGGCACCTCAACGATGAGGACGCGATGACCTACCTCATCCCCAAGGTCGACAGCAACGGCAATTTCAAGGGCGACCTGGCGTCGCTCGGCGTGACCGTCGACGCCGCGGGCGGCTGGTGGGACGCCGGTGATTATCTGAAGTTCACCGAGACCATCAGCTACGTCGTGGGCATGATGGAGACCGACGTCCGCGACTTCCCGAACCAGCTCGGACCCGGGTCGGCCACCGCCAACTACAGCGCCGAGGCGGCATTCGGCCTGATCTGGCTCGAGAACATGTGGAACGACAGCACCAAGACGCTCTATCTGCAGGTCGGCATCGGTGAGGGCAACAACAGCATCGTCGGCGACCACGACATCTGGCGGTTGCCTCAGGCGGACGACACCTACGGCGGCACCAATCCCGAGGATCGATACATCCGCAACCGTCCGGTCTTCCGCGCGGGACCACCCGGGTCGTTGATCAGCCCCAACATCGCGGGACGGCTCGCGGCCGACTTCGCGCTCTGCTACCAGCTCGACCGCGTCAGCGAGCCGAACCAGGCCGCGACCTGCCTCAAGGATGCAGAGGATGTCTACGCCCTCGCGGATACGCATCCCGGGCAGCTGCAGACCGCGATCCCCTACGACTTCTACCCGGAGACGGAGTGGCGCGACGACCTCGAATGGGGAGCGACGGAGCTCTACGACGCGCTGTCGGCAGGCCCGGTGCCTCCCGGTATGCCGAAGACGAATGCGATGTACTACCTCCGGCAGGCGGCGCACTGGGCGCACGCGTACATCACCGGGCCGAATGACGCAGCCGACACGCTCAACCTCTACGACGTCACAGGCCTGGCGCACTTCGAGCTCTACAACGCCATCGAGCAATCAGGGAATCCGTCCGGCCTCGAGGTGACCAAGGCGCAGCTGCTCGGCGACCTCCGCAAGCAGCTCGACAAGGCAGTTACCCAGAGCAACGCCGACCCGTTCGGATTCGGGTTTCCGTGGGACACTTTCGACACCACGAGCCACGGCGCTGGCCTGGTGGTGATGGCCGCGGAGTACGACGAGCTCACCGATACTGACGCATTCGCTCGCGACGATTCACGCTGGCTTGGCAACATCCTCGGGGCCAACGCCTGGGGGACCTCGCTCATCGTCGGCGACGGAAGCACCTTCCCGGACTGCATGCAGCACCAGGTCGCGAACCTCGTGGGATCACGCAATGGCTCATCCCCAGTGCTCGCCGGTGCGGCAGTCGAGGGCCCGAACTCCTTCGCCGCCACCGGTGTGGTCGCGGGGATGCGCAGGTGCCCCGCCAGCGGCGTCGACACATTTGCGCAGTTCAACAGCGCGACGGCGGTGTACCAGGACAACGTGCAGTCATGGTCGACCGATGAGCCCGCACTCGACCTGACCGCCGCGACACCGATGGCGTTTGCGTGGCAGGTCGACAACGACCCGAGCGTTCCTTGACAGCCGTCCGGCAGGATGCTGTAGATAACCAACCTTACTAACGTTCGTCGGGAGACACACTGGATGCCGGCACCGGAAGCCGCGAAGCCCAGCCTGCTTCGCGCGATCAACCTGCGCACCACCTTTGAGCTGGTGCACACGGGCGGACCCGTGGCGGCGCCGCACGTGGTCCGGAGAACCGGTCTCTCCAAGCCCACGGTTTCCGAGGTCCTTGGACAGCTCGTCCAACTGGGGCTGCTCCGGCGAGTCGGGCGAACCAGCGGGCTCCCGGGGCCGAGTGCGCAGCTGTATGACGTCAACCCGCGCGCCGGATGGGTGCTGAGCCTCGATGTCGGCCGGGAGTGGGTCCGGGCGGCGCTCGTGGACCTCACCGGTTCGGCTGTTGGTCGCTGCGCGACGCGAACGCCGCGGACCACCGCCAAAGCGGTCATCTCGCAACTGCGTAATGCGGCGGAAACGCTCACCGCCGAGGCCGGGATCAGCCTGGACGACATCAACCAGGTCGTTGTCGGAACCCCCGGCGTGCTCCGTCCCGGTGCCGACCATCTGTCGCTTGCGCCGCAGCTTGCCGGGTGGGAGAGCCC
>PKYW01000038.1:6654-14573 GCA_003132805.1 Candidatus Dormiibacterota bacterium
GACGGCGCGCTGCGCCGCGGCGCCGCCGGGCTCGCGGGCGAGATCGGGTTCCTGCGGCTCGACCTCGACGCCGAGGTCCGCACCGGTCATCGCGCCACCTGGGGAACCGGCGCATACGAGAGCCTGGTCGGGTCCGCTGCCATCGTGACCCTGGCGCGAGAGCACGGCATGAACGCTGCAAGTTCCGTCGCCGAGATCTTCGATGCCGCCCGCCATGGTGATCCGAACGCGGACAAGGTGGTGCGCATCGAGGCACGCCGTCTGGCGCATGCGATCGCGGCGGTTGCGGCCGTGCTCGACCCCGAGCTTGTCGTTCTTGGAGGTGGCATCGGGACCGGAGGAGGAGACCTGCTGCTCCGGCCGATCGCCGACGCACTTGCCTCCATCTCGCCCTTTACGCCTCGTCTCGAGGTGTCGACGCTCGGTGTTGACGCGGTTATCGCCGGCTGCAGCACCACCGGGCTCCGTCTTGCCTTCGACCGCATCTTCGGCTCCGACACGCCGATCGCCCGTACCGCCATCGACCTCATGAAGGTTCGCGAGCAGCGCCGTGGCGAGAAAACCCCCGCCGACAAGAGCGCATGAAGGTAGCGGTCGTCGGTGGGGGCAGCACGTACAGCCCCGAGCTGGTCGACGGTTTCGGTCGTGTCGGCGAGCGGCTCGGCGTCGACGACCTGGTGCTCCAGGACACCGACGAGGAGCGGCTCGCCGTCGTCGGCGGTGCCGCGCAGCGCATCGCCCGGGCGCACGGCTACAGCGGCGCGCTCACGCTGACCAGCGACCTCGATGCCGCGGTCGAGGGTGCCTCAGCCGTGCTTCTGCAGATCCGCGTGGGGGGTCAGGCCGCACGCTTCACCGACGAGACCATCCCGCTTCGCTGCGGGTGCGTCGGTCAGGAGACCACGGGTGCCGGCGGATTCGCCAAGGCGCTCCGTACCGTGCCGGTGGTCCTCGGGATCGCCGACCGGGTGCGACAGCTCGCGGCGGACGACGCGTGGATTGTCGATTTCACCAATCCTGTGGGCATCGTGACGCGTGCGCTCCTCGACCACGGACACCGTGCGGTCGGCCTCTGCAACGTGGCTATCGGCTTCCAGCGGCTGTTCGCCGGGTGGCTGAACGTGACGCCGGAATCCGTGCAGCTCGGGCATGCCGGGCTGAATCACCTCACGTGGATACGTTCGGTGTGCGTCGACGGCGAGGAGGTCCTGCCCGCACTGCTCCGTGTTCACGGTGACGAGATCGCCGCCCACGTCCAGCTGCCCCGGCACATCATCGACAACCTCGGGGCCGTGCCCTCGTACTACCTGCGCTACTACTACCAGCACGACCTTGTCGTGCAGGAACTTCTCGAATCGCGCAGCCGAGCCGAGGAGGTCATGGATGTCGAGCGGGACCTGCTCACCCTGTACCGCGATCCGCAGCTTCATGACAAGCCAGACCTGCTCATGCAACGCGGCGGCGCCTATTACAGCGAGGCGGCGATCAACCTGCTCTGCGGACTCTTCGGTGACAGCACCGATGTTCAGGTCGTTGATGTCCGCAACAACGGGATCATCCCGGAGCTGCCTGCGGAGGCGGTCGTCGAGGTGCCCGCGCACGTGAGCTCCGCCGGCGCGGAGCCGCTTCCGGTTCCGGCACTTGCCGCGCACCAGGCAGGCCTGATCGCGCACACGGCGGCGTACGAGTCGCTGGCCGCGGCTGCAGCCGTGAGCGGTGACCGCGAGGTCGCGTTTCGCGCGTTGCTCACCCATCCGCTCATCGGGCAGAGCGCGCTTGCCGAGCAACTGCTCGCCGATCTGCTCGACGCCAACCGCAAGTTCCTACCGGCCTTCGCATGAAGGAGCCGCTGATCATCGCCGTCGACGGGGGAAACTCCAAGACCGACGTGCTGCTGCTGCACGTCGATGGCACCGTGCTCGCCTCGGTTCGAGGTGCCGGTTCATCGCCGCACCAGTTGGGGCTCGGACCCGCCATCCACGTCGTCGACGAGCTGATCGACCGCGCCTGGCTCGCAGCCGGACTTGCGCCGCGCAACGGCGAGAAGGCGGCGGTTGCAGCGGTGTTCATGGCAGGCGCGGATCTCCCGTCGGAGGAGGTCGTACTCGCCGACGCGGTGACAGCGCAGGGCTGGGCGGAACAAAATCATGTGGCCAACGACGTCTTCGCGGTCCTGTGGGCGGCCACCGGTACGGGTCATGGCGTCGCGGTCACCGTTGGCGCGGGAGTGAACTGCGTCGGAGCCTCCCCATCGGGACGCCGCGCCTGGTTCCCCGCGCTTGGTGAGATCACCGGCGACTGGGGGGGCGGACCCGACATCGGCATGGCGGCGCTCGGCGCCGGCGTGCGCAGCGAGGACGGACGGGGCGCGCCGACGGCGCTCGCTCGTTCCGTGGCCTCGTACTTCGGCTTTGCGACGGCGCTCGAGGTCGCGGTTGCGATCCACCAGGGGAGCCTCGACGCCGCGCGCGTCGTCGAGCTGCCGCCGCTGGTGGTGAGCGCCGCCGAAGAAGGTGACGCCGAGGCGCTTGCGATCATGCGACGCCAGGGCTCCGAGGTCACGCGTCTTGCCGTCGCGGCATTGCGTCAGCTCGGCATGGAGGATGCACCGGTCCAGATCGCCCTCGGCGGATCGGTGCTCGCATGGAGCCGTTCGATCCTGCTCGACGACATTGCGACGAGCATCCGCGCGGAAGCACCGAAAGCGCAGACGAGCCTGTGCACCACGCGGCCTGTGGTGGGCGCGGCGCTCGCCGGACTGTCGTTGGCGGGAGCCGGCGCCGGCGCCGAGGCGCGACTGCGCGCATGGCTCGACGAAGGAGCCGTCGGCGGCATCGGATGAACGGGATGAACATGGCCGCAGAGATGGCGGAGCAGCCGGCGGTGCTCGAGCGCCTCGTGCGACGGCGCGCCGAAGTCGGAGCGTTGATCTCGGCGCTCGTGCCCGAGCAACTCTGCGGCACCGTGCTGGTGGCGCGCGGTTCGTCGGACACGGCCGCGCTGTACGGCCGATATCTCTTCGAGATGGCGAGCGGCAGGCCGGTCGCGCGNNAGTCGCACTCGCCTCGCCGAGCCTCCACACGCTGTACCAGATTCCCGCCGATCATCGCGGCTACCTGGCGGTTGGCATCAGCCAGTCCGGTCGGACGCCGGAGGTCGTCAGCGTGCTGGAGCGGATGCGTGCCTCCGGGGCTCGCACGGTCGCGATCGTCAATGCGACCTCGAGCCCGCTCAGCGATGCCGCCGACGTCGTCATCGACCTCTCCGCAGGCAGCGAGCTTGCCATCCCGGCCACCAAGACGTTCACCGCAACACTGCTCGCGCTGGCGCTCGTTGCCGCGGCACTCGGGCCGCTGCCCTGGGATGACGGTGACCTCAGCGCACTTCCCGAGCACGTCAGCCAGGTGCTCGACGACCGCCATCGCGCCGACGTCACCGCACGCCGCCTCGACGGCGCCAACCGCGTGCTCACCGTCGCTCGTGGCCCACTGCTCGCGGCGGCAAGCGAAACCGCGCTGAAGATCCGTGAGACGTCGGCGATTTT
Source organism: Candidatus Dormiibacterota bacterium (assembly GCA_003132805.1). Lineage (GTDB taxonomy): Bacteria > Chloroflexota > Dormibacteria > Aeolococcales > Aeolococcaceae > Palsa-851. Next base: position 10,199 of record PKYW01000038.1, read on the forward strand.
CGCCGAGGCGTTCTCCGCAGCCGACCTGCGCCACGGTCCCATCGCCGCGGTCACCCCCGATGTCCCGGTGCTCGCGTTCTCGGCCCCAGGTCCGGCTGCGGCGGATGTTGCCGAACTCTGCTCCGTGCTGCGCAGCCGCGGCGTGTCGGTGAGCACGATCAGTGCGGAACCCGGTGCCGATCTCCCGCTGCCCCGCGCCGTTCCCGAGGCGCTGCAACCGGTGGTGGCCGCTGTTCGCGGTCAGCAGATCGCGTTGTCGGCTGCGCTCGCGCGGCACCTCGACCCCGATGCGCCAATCGGACTCACCAAGGTGACGCTGACGCGCTGACGCCGTCTACAGCCCGGCGAACAGGCTGCTCTCCGGTCGCGGCTCACCGAGCGCGCCGCGCGCGAGGATGAAGCGCTCGTTTCCGAGCGTCGCCTCAAAGATCTGCGCGGCGATGGTGGAGAACGGACTGTCGGGCTCGTACTGACTGAGGTGCGTGTGAAACGCGGCGCGTTTCTGATTGAGAAACGGCGAGACATCGACGTCGGTGGTGATCTCATCGTCGGGAATGCCGACGATCTGGCCGACCTCGATCGGGAGCTCAACGCCGGCATCGCGGGCGCGGCGCTCGATGGCATCGACCGCGCTGCGGGGAACGGCATGCATGTAGAACTTCGCCGGCGACCAGCCCTCATCGTGGAGCAGGTCCAGTGCGGCGACGGTGCTCTGATGTGCCTTGACGTGGTCAGGATGCCAGTAGGTGCCGTCCGCCGTGTACGTGACCACGACGTCGGGGCGCTCCTCCCGCAGGAATGTCGCCACGAGCTCCGCGGCTTCCGGTAGCGGAGCGAAATGGAACGCGCGAGGATCATCGTTGCTCGGCGCACCCGCCATGCCGGAATCGCGGTAGCCGAGAAACTCCTGCCGGTCCACGCCGAGGATCTCGCACGATCTGCGTAGCTCCTCGGTGCGCACCTCGCCGAGACGAGGACGCGTCACCGCGGCGTCCATGTTGTGGATGTCGCCCTCCTCACCTCGGGTTGCCGTGAGCAGCACCACCCGGATGCCGTCGTGCCGCGCCCGCAGGATGACGCCGCCCGTTGCGATGCACTCATCGTCGGGATGCGCGTGAACGAGAAGAAGAGTGGTCATGCAGATCCGCTGTTACGCGGAGTCTGAGACTACTCGATTCCTCCCCTGGTCCTTGGCGGCATAGAGATTGCGGTCGGCCTGACCGAGCAGCGCTGCCTGGCTGGTGCGACCGCTCTGCAGCATGGTGAACCCGATGCTCACGGTGACCCTTTCACCAGTCATCACCCCATCCCAACGCACGGACTCAATTGCCGTACGCACATCCTCGCAACGTCGCAGTGACTCGTCGATGCTGATGGCGGGGAAGACGAGCAGGAACTCCTCGCCCCCCATGCGCGCAGCCCAGCCGGATTCGGCAGTCGCGGCGGCCAGGATGCCCGACACGCGGACCAGCACGTTGTCGCCGACGGCATGGGAGAAGCGATCGTTGACATCCTTGAACTTGTCGAGGTCGACCAGCCCGACCGACAGCGGGGTGCCGTCTTCGCGCGAGCGCGCGAGCAGGACGGGAAGCTCGGTATCGACGTGACGGCGGTTGCGCAGACCGGTGAGCGCGTCGCGGAGTGACAGCTGGCGGAAGCGCTCGCCCTCGCGACGCGCCTCGGTCGTTTCGAAGACCGCCTGGAGGGTGCGCGCGTTCGCCTCACGCTGGGCGGCGCGGAGCGCCGCGTCCTCGGCGTGAAACTCGATGTACTGCTGGTATGCGCGTTCGAACAGTCCCTGGTCGGCATAGAGACGTGCTCGCTCCTCGAGCGCCTCCACACGAATGGCCACCATTCCGCGCGCCGCGCACAGCTCGATGCAGCGATCGAGCGTGGCACCCGCATCCTCCATGTGACCCTGCAGCCGTTGCGCACCTGCGGCGGTGTTGAGTGCCTCCGCCAGTCCCTCGATCGGACGCGTGTCGAGGTCGTCGGCGTCGAGGATCGGCCGCAGCGTCGTCTCGGCTTCCGCGAAAAGGCCAAGCTTCAGCTGCGCATTGGCGATGGTGTCGAGACATGCGGCGTCGAGCCTGACGTTGTGCCGTTCCGCGAACGCCTGCATCCGCTTGGCGATCTCCATCGACTGATGGACGTCGCCCGCGTCATCTTCGAGCCATGCGAGGTTGTTGAGGATCTTGACGCGCAATGGGACATCGTCAAGGCCGTCGGCCAGCTCGAGCGCGGCGCGATAGCGTTCGCGGGCGGCATCCCACGCGCCGGTGCGGACGAGGACCTGGCCGAGGCCGAAGATGTGATCGGCGCGCATGCGCTCGGGCATGGTGTCGTCGAGCAGGTCGACAGCAGGCACCGCGTGCTCCCAGGCACTGGGCACATCGCCGATGAAATCGAAGAACACCGAGAGCAGGCGATGGCTTCTCGCCATGAGGTGGCGATGCCCGTGCTCGGTCGCCCACTCGTTGATCTCCCTGATCACCTGACCGCTCGCGGTGTGCTTGCCCTTGCGGCAGAGCACGTCCGCCTGGATCAGCTGGGCGCGCTTCTCGGCCACCTCGTCACCGAGCGCACGTGCGCGCCGCTCCAGCGCAGCGGCGGGTGCATACGCCGCGTCAGGGTCCGAGAAAGGCACCATCTCCAGGACGTCCAGCTCGACGCGCAGGCGCTGCAGGCGTTGCCGGGTCGCCGCCGAGACGGGCCTGGCGCCAGGCGGCGCGTCCGCGGTGTCGGAGGCACCGGGAATCACCCTCAGTCGAGGTGCTGCGGCGCCCGAATGTGGAGCCATGCCCGCACGATAGGACTCGTCCTTCGCGCCCTCGGCTGAGTTGGTGCCCTGTCACAACAAAGTAGTTCGATCGGACATCGCGCAGCAGGTCGATCACCTGACCGTCACACGCCGTTGACCCCGCCGGCGTCGAGCTGCTCCCATTTGGAGATGCTCAGCGCCCAGAGGTGCACCGGTTGTGCGACGAAGGAATTGCTCGGCATTGCCGAGCCGAGGATCAGGAGTTGACCGGTCGTCGCATCGCTCAGCAGGACGTCGGGCTCGATCGGGAGGCGCGCCACGTTCATGAGGTCCCATGTGTGTCCTGTCCAGGACGCGAGCACCGGAAGGGACAGCGTGGGACCGCAGTTGCAGAGCGCGAGGTGCCCGGTATCAGGGTCGAGCGCGAGCGAGGAACCCGGGAGCGGCTGTGCCGTCCCGGCCAGTTGGTCCCACCGCTCGCCATCCCAGCGCCATGTCGTGTCAAGCGCGCCCAGCTGCGATTGCGGCGCATAGCAGCATCCTTCGGCGATCAGCGAATGGGTCACCGGATCGAACGCCATCGGGAGGTCGAACGCGCTGGGAGCGACGCCGCCATGGACTTTGAGCACCCAATGCGTGCCGCTCCAGACCCACGTCTGATCGCCGCCGGGCGCGTTGCCGGCTGCAGTGACCAGGATCATCTCGTTGAGCGCGTCATCCCATGCCATCGAGGCGCCCTCGCCCGGCGGAGGACCGCCCGATCCTTCGTCGAGCTCGTGCCAGACGGCTCCATTCCACGCCCACGTGTCGTGGAGCAGGGGGCCGCTGGTCACCGGTGCCTGGCGTCCGCCGAACAGCAGCACCTGTTGCGTCAGCGGGTCGTACGCCGAAGCGGCGTCGATACGGCCGGAAGGGCTGATCTCAGGTGCTGTCAGTATCCAGTGGCCCGACCACACCCAGGTGTTCGCGTAGTTGTCGACACCCCCGAAGAGGACGACCTGGTCGGCCGCCGGATCGTCGGCGACGCTGAAGCCGATTCCCGAAATAGGTCCGGGTGGGATCGGGGTCGGCGCGGGGGTCGGCGTCGGCGCCGGAGGTGGCTTCGGGGTGGGCGGCCGCTGCGCCGTCGAGATCGCGATGCCGGCGACCGCCGCTGCGGCGATCACAGCCAGGAGCACCGCCGAAGATCTCACCGCCCCAGTCTGCGCGGGCACAATCGTCCGGTGACAGCGCTGCAGCCCACCATCATCGCCACGAGCATCGGGTTTCAGCCGGACGGCGATACCTGGAACATCAGGCCGGGCCCTGCGTACTCACTCGCAACCAGGATCGCCCGAGCCGGAGCGCATCCGCGCCTCTGCATCATCGGCACGGCGACGGGCGACAGCTCCATGTGGCTCGCAACGCTGCATCACGCGTTCTCCAAGCTCGACATGGTGGTGTCGCACCTGGACCTGTTTCCCATGCCCAACTTCGACGACGTCGAGGCGCACCTCTTGCGTCAGGACGTCATCTGGGTCAGCGGTGGAAGCACCGCCAACCTGCTCGCGCTCTGGCGCGTCCATGGGCTCGATGTGACCCTGCGGCGGGTTTGGGAGGCCGGCGTCGTGTTGA
>PKYW01000013.1 GCA_003132805.1 Candidatus Dormiibacterota bacterium
TGGTCGTCTTTCCGGAGCCGGTACCGCCGCTGACAACCACGTTCATCTTCCCGCGAACGCACGCCCGCAGAAAGCGAACCATGTCCTCGGTGACCGAGCCGTACTTGATCAGGTCTTCGATGGTGAGCGCTTCCTTGGCGAACTTTCGGATCGTCATGGTCGGTCCGCGCAGCGCGAGCGGCGGAATGATGACGTTCACGCGGGAGCCGTCCTTGAGACGCGCGTCGACCATCGGCGACGACTCATCGACACGCCGGCCGATGCTGCTGACGATACGATCGATGACCTGCATCAACTGCTGATCGCTCTCGAACGTGACCGGGCTCAAGGTGAGCTTGCCATGTTGCTCGACGTAGATCTGCTTGTAGCTGTTGATCATGATTTCGGTGATGTCATCGCTCGAGAGCAGTTCCTCGAGCGGCCCGAGGCCGAGCACGTCGTTGGTGAGAATCTCGACGAGCCGGAGGCGATCGGGCCGGCTCATCGTGATGTTCTGCTCGGTGATCACATCGTTGAGCAGCTCGCTGATGCGCTGACGCACCACCTCGGGCGGTACGGAGTCCGTGCCCTGAGCAAGCTCGTCGACCAGGCGCTGATGCACCTTGCCGCGAAGGGCGACGTGGGTGTTGGCGTGGCCGCCCATCTTGCTCAGACCGGGCCGTGCCATCGCGCCGGTGCGGTTCAGCAGTGTCGGGGCGGCGCGCTGCGGCTCAGGAGTGGGCGCAGGTCGCTCCACCTCGAACGGGCGCGGCGCGGGCGCAGGCGCCGGCGCGGCAGGGGTTGCCGGGGCCGGGGACACGCCGCCCGGGCGGTTCTGCCAGCCGGCCGGTGGGAATCGATCCGCGCCGTCGTCAGATCCACGATCCGGCGACGGCGTGGGTGCCGGGGACGAAGGCGCGCTTGGGGTGGACGCAGGAGTGGTCCCCTCCGCCTTTCGCTGCACTCGGTCGAGCAAAGACATCTGAGCTCAAACCACCTCATGTGATCGCGTTGCAATACCTGCCCGAAGGCTGGATCAAGCATCCCCGGGATGCACGACCAACGGTGCAACGATCCTGTCGAAGCAGCGTCCCAGGGGCTCTGAGGGAGGTTTGATAGGCACCGGCCGGAACGGATCGGTCGTGATTCAAGTGCCAACTCACATGAAGGATCGCCGTATGGAACGTCGGCCACTGCCCTTGGCATGGGACGAACTCGTGCGTACCGCCTCCGCGGTGCGCACGGCGCCTGCGCTCGAGACCGCGGCACCCGCTGAGCCCCGGCGCCTCCGACGAGCCATCCGCCCGATCGCCATGAGCGCGGCGATCCTGGCCGCAGCCGGTCTCGCGGTGCTCCATCTCGCCGCGAGCACGGGCGCTGTCAGCGCCAACAGCAGCGAGGATTCCCAGATGTTCTCCCTGACCAACAGCGACCGAGCCAGCAACGGTGTGCACTCGCTGGTGTTCAGCAGCACCCTCGAGAACGTCGGTGAAGGCGCTTCCTATGACTGCAATGGCATCGAAGTCCACGGCCGGTCCGACGACATGATCCAGCGCAACTACTTTGCGCATCCGATCCTGGGCTGCGGCCAGCTGGTGTTTTCGATGATGCAGGCGTACGGCATTCACTACAGATCGGCCGGTGAGAACATCGGGTGGGAGTCCGGTGCTTCAAGTCCCGCCAGCTATCTCAACAGCGCCTTCATGAACAGCCCTGACCATCGTTCCAACATCCTCGACAGCAGCTACACGGAGATGGGCGTCGGATCCGACGAGAGTGCCCCCGGCGTGACCTGGACGGGCGTGGGAAGCGAGCAGAACGTCTGGATGTTCAGCGAGGAGTTCGCCCAGGTGGGCTCGTCGTCGCCACCGCCGCGCAAGACCCCTTCTCCGGGCTCGGGCTCACGGAATTCGCCGGCGCCGAAGGCCCCCGCCGTCGCTCCCGCGACGACCGCGCCGGCACCGACAGCAGCGCCGACGGCCACCCCCCTCGTGATTCCGACCGGAAGCCTCCCGCAGAACCTTCCCGCGCCGCCGGTGGACCAGTACGAAGGCCTGTTCCCCAACACGATCGAATCCGTCCTCGAAGCATTTCTCAACTTCTAACCTCGAAAGGGCCACCACCCTGACTCAGCTCAGCACCGTCGAAGCGACTGCGGCCGACCTCGATGGCAACATCGTCGTCGCCACCGGTCTTCGCAAGATCTACCGAATCAGCCGCCCGCCGCGTGAGGCGATTCGCGGCGTCTCGCTCACCGTCTCGGCAGGCGAGTTCATCGCGATCATGGGGCCGAGCGGATGCGGCAAGAGCACCCTGCTGCACATGCTGGGAGGCCTCGAGCCGCCCGATCAGGGCACGGTCACGATCCAGGGGATCGACGTTTACAGCCTCGCCGACGAGGAGCGCTCGGCCTTCCGGCGCGACCACATCGGGGTCGTCTTCCAGTTCTTCAATCTGCTCCCCACCCTCACCGCGGCCGAGAATGTCGGGCTGCCGCTCCGGCTCCGCAACGAGGCGCCGAGCCGGCACCGTCAAAAGCTCTCCCGGCAGACGATCCATGACCGCGTCGACGCGGTGATGGAGCAACTCAACCTCCACGGTCTCCAGGGTCACGGTCCCGAGGAGATCTCGGGTGGCGAGCAGCAGCGAGTCGCGCTCGCCCGCGCCCTCGCTGCCTCCCCCTCGCTGCTGCTCGCCGACGAGCCCACCGGGAACCTCGACTGGACGAGCGGTCACGAGGTCATGGCGCTGCTGAGCAGGCTCTGCCGCGAGGAGCATCAAACCGCGGTGCTGGTGACCCACGATGCCCGGGTCGCGGCCTACGCGGACCGGGTGCTGATCATGCGTGACGGCGAGGTGGTGGACGACGTCGCCCTGAGCCACGCCGGGCAGGCGCCGGATGCGATCCCGGACGCGACCGTCCTGGTGGCGAGGCTCGCCAAGCTGGACCTGTGAGCGACTTCCTGCTCCTGGCGATTCGCGCCATCCGGGCGCGCCCGCTCCGGAGCACCCTCACGGCGAGCGCCGTCGCGCTGGGCATTGCGGTCGTCTTAGCCGTGCAGATCGCGATCCAGGGACTCACCGTCCAGGCGGGAGAGGCCCAGCTGCAGCAGGCCGGGGCCTCATCGCTCGACGTCCGCGTCGACAGCGCGTCGGGGCTTGTCCCGGCGCAGATCACCACGCTCTCCGATCTTCCCGGGGTCGTCCAGGCGGTCCCCCTCTATGAGAAGGAGGTCACCGCCGGGCCAGCCGGGAGCAGCCTCGAGGGTGCCACGGTCACGCTGGTCGGTCTGCAGGATTCGAGCGCCGCGCTGCGGAGCGTCTCGGTCGTTTCCGGACGGCTCCCGCTTCCGGGGAGCACGTCGGAGGTGGCGATGGACCAGGGCCTGAGCAGCTCCATCACCGGCGGATTCGGCAGCCCGATCAAGCTCGGTCAGAAGATCCAGCTCGTCACCAGCACCGGTCCCGACCTGTTCACGGTTGTCGGTTTCACGTCGGGCACGGACGGCGGCCCCTCGTTCACCCACGACGCCGTCTTTGTCGATGACGCGGCAATGTTCGGGCCCTTTGCGCTCGGACTGCGGACCCCGTTGGTTGCGCTGCGCTTCGGGCCTGGGGCGACGGTGGCGGCGGTCTCGCAGGAGGTCCATGCCAAGTTCGGCGCGTCTGTGACCACCTACGACCCGCGAGCGGGCGCCACAGAGCCGCTGGCCGACCTCCAACCGCTGCTCGTGCTTGCCACCCTGCTGAGCCTGATCGTCGGTGCCGGGGTCACCGCTAACAGCGCTGCCCTTGCCGCCTACGAGCGCCGACGCGAGATCGGCCTGCTCCGCGCGGCCGGGGCGTCATCGCGCCAGGTGTTCCGTCTGTTTGCCATGGAGGTCGCAACCGTTGCCCTCGCCGGCGTCCCCGTCGGCGTGATTGCCGGGCTGGTGCTGGGCGCGATCTTCAACAGCAGCCTCTCGCCGGCCGATCTCGCCGCCCCGTCCCTTGCGCCGCAGGTGGGCCAGATTGTGGCGGCGATCGCTGCCGGCCTCGGTGCCGCGCTGATCGGGGGACTCCTCCCGCTCTTTGCGGCGGCCCGCCTCCCCATCCTCGAGGCGCTCCGGCCCCATCCGATCGGAGAGCATCAGCGCGCCGGGCTAGTGTTCCGGACGGCCAGCCCCGTGCTGCTCGTCGTCGCCGCCCTCTGCTTCCTGAGCAACGCGAGTGGCGTGGTTGCCCTGGGTGTGATCGCGCTCCTGCTTGGACTGGTGGTCGCCCTGCCCCTGATCGCTCCCCTGGTCATCCGGCTGCTGGCCGCGGCCATCTCTCCGTTCGTCAGCGGTGCTGAACCCGGGGCCGCTCATCTCATCCGCGCCCGCAATCGGACGGCGATGACCGCCGCGGGTCTGTCCATCGCCATCGCGACTGCGGTCGGAGCGAGCGCGCTGAGCGCCGGAGCATTGACCGCCAGCGATAGCTGGGTGTCCGGCCTCTTTGGCGGCAACACGCTGGTGACCAGTCCGGTGACCCAGGACGACCAGGTGGAAGGGGCCGTTGCCGGCAGCGCCGGAGTCGCCCAGGTGACACCGCTGCGCTTCCTGTCTGAGATGGTGTCGGGCGCGTCCGAGGGCGTCGCCGCAATCGATCCAGCCACCTACTCATCGCTCGGCGGCCTCGATATCGTGTCCGGTGACCGCACGACGGCACTGAACGCTCTCGAGGATGGACCAAGCTTTCTCGTGCCGGCCGGGCTGGCGGCCGCCACCGGCTGGACGGTCGGCTCGCAACTACCGGTCGAGACCCAGAAGGGGACCGTGTATTTCTCGATCGTCGGCATCGTGAGCCACTCCTTCCCCGCGGGCGACGGCGGCGAGAGCCTCGTCATGGCCGACGACCTGGCACGGAGCTACTTCGGCGCGACCGCCGACGGGTTCGATGACCTCGTGGTGGTGACCAGAGGCTCGGAAGCGACCATCGATGCCACCGCCGCCAGCTACGGGATGCGGGCAGTCCCGGTGAGCGTGATCGAGAGCGACGCCCGCGATGCCCTGCAGCATTCGATCGGCCTCGTCCTTGCGGTTGCGGTCATCTCGGTGATCATTGCGATGCTCGCTGTGATCAACACCCTGCTCGTCAACGTCCGCCAGGGAACGCGAGAGCTCGCGCTGCTGCGCGCGGTCGGACTCGGCAGCCGCCAGGCGATGCGCCGCGTGCTCACCGAAGCAGGCCTCCTCGCGGGAGCGGCAACGCTGATCGGGATCGCAGCCGGTTGCCTGATCGCCGAGCCGATGCTCCAGGCGAGCAGCACGCCGACCTTCGTACCCGGCTTCGTCTTTCCCCTCGAGACCGTGATCGTGCTCGTCCTCGTCGTGGTCCTGGCAGCCGTCGTTGCCACCATCGGTCCAGCTCGCAGAGCGGTGCGAACCTCAGTGCTCAGCGCGCTGCGACACGAGTAACCGCGATGCGACCCGTCGGCGGGTTCAGCGGTCGCATCCTCGCCTTGGTACTGGCAGTGCTGGTCCTCGGCGCCTGTGGCAGCGATTCGCCCGCATTGTCAACCGAGAATCCGGTGCGCTACCTGATCACCATCGATCAGTTGGTGGCTCCCGATTTCACGGTCTCAAGTGCGGCGGCGCATGCCAGCGCCGCAACCATCGCGAACGGCGACGACTCGCTCGCGCAGGCACTCACCTCAGCCGGTCTGCAATCCGCCGCGAGCGTTGAGTATCAGCGCGGTGTCGACTTCGGCACGAGCAATGGCCCGATCGATGTCGTTGCGACCGTCGAGCGTTTCGGCAGCGTGAGCGGAGCCTCGAGCGCATACGAGGTGACGGTGCGATACCTCGACGCGATCCAGGGTGCGGTGGCAACCTCGACCGGTCCACTCGGAGACCAGGCGCACGCAATCAACGTTGTGCGGAACACAGCGTCGGGCATCCTGGCGGTCGAGGTCACCATCGTGTGGCGCATCGGCAACCTCGTGAACCTGATGGTCGCGCGCGGTCGCTACGGCGGTACCCGCCTCGACGACGCGCTCGTCCTTGCGGGATTGCAGACCCAGAACGAGCCCGGCCTCGGTTGAAGCCGGGTTGAAGGTGAGCTGAGGACGGAGGAGACCCCGGCGGAGGCTGAATAGTCCGGGTTTGAAGCCGGAGCTGGGGTCCCCTCCGTCCGCCGCTCAGGCTGAATGGTTTCGGTTTGAAGCCCGCGCCGGGGTCTCGTCCGTCTTTAGCTCTTGCGCGGTTCCCAGCGAAAACGCAGGACGGCGAGTATCACGCCGCCGGCGCCCCACGCGGCCATGATCAGCAGGTCGTTCCCGTTGAAACCGTTCGCCGATTGGTGTCCCGGGTCGAACGCCATGAACATCGCGTCGATGAAATGGCGCACGGGAAACCACTCGGCGATCTTCGCGAGCACGTTCGACGACGCGACGGGAAAGAACGTCCCTGAGATGAAGACGATCGGCAGGAAGACGCCGTTGACGATTGCCGGTGCCGCTTCCGCGTTGGGAATCGCAATCGTCATCGCAATGCCGAGGGCGCAGAAGGCCAGCGCGCCAACTGCGATCGTCGCCGCCGCTGCGCCGAAATGCTCGGGGACGTGCACGCCATACACTAGGATGCCGAATCCCGTGGTGAGCACGGCGAGAATGATGCTGACGATGATCGATGACCCGACGACACCGGCAATGAAGGCCCATGACGGCAGTGGAGTCCCGCGCAGCCGCTTGAGGATCCCGTTGTCCCTGCGCAATGACAGCGTGATCGAGATGTTGGTGAAGCACGCACCCATGACCCCGAAAGCCACCAGAGCGGGGATGTAGTAGTTGTCATACGTCGTGTTGACCGTGCCGATCTGCACCATCTGACCCTTGAACAGCGTCGCGAAAACCACAAGGAAGATGATCGGGAACAGAAACGCGAAGAACGCGCTTGCGGGGTTGCGCCAGAACGATTTCTGCTCGAACCCGACCTGACGGATCGCGATGCCGCTGCTACTCATTTTTGGTCAGCTCCAGGTAGACGTCTTCCAGTGACGGACGGCTGACCTCGAGGTTCGGCAGCTCGAGTCCGTGCGCGACCGCCCATGTGGTCAGGTCGTTGAGCGTGCGCGTGGGAGTCGCCGTCTCGATGATCGCGATCCCGTCGGCGAGCCGTATCGACAGCGGCAGGGCCGCGGATTCGACACCGCTTGGCAGCTCGAAGCGGATGTGCGTCAACTGGTCGGTGCCCGCCCGCAGGGTTTCCGGGGTTCCCTGGGCAACGACCACGCCTTGCGCGATCACGCAGATGCGGTCGGCGAGGTACTGCGCCTCGTCCATGTAGTGAGTCGTGAGCACGATCGTCTTGCCGAGGGTGCGCATGTTGCGCACGACCTCCCAGGCAGCGCGACGCGCCGACGGGTCGAAGCCGGTGGTCGGCTCATCGAGAAAGATCAATTCCGGGTCGCCGACCAGACCGAGCGCGACGTCGAGGCGGCGCTGCTGGCCGCCCGAGAGCTTGCGGACCCGCTCGCCCGCCTTCTCGGTGAGCCCGACCAGCTCAATGATCTCCGCGGCAGGGCGCGGGGCCGGGTAGTAGCCGCGATAGAGCTCGACAAGCTCCATCACGGACAGCATCGGTGGCACGGCCGCCTCCTGGAGCACGAGCCCCACGCGCTCCTTGAGCTTCCGCCCACCGGTGTGCGGGTCGACCCCAAGAACGCTGACGTCGCCGGCATCGCGCGTGCGGTAGCCCTCGAGGATCTCGATCGTGGTGGTCTTGCCAGCGCCGTTCGGCCCGAGGAGGCCGAAGACCTCCCCCTCCTCCACATTGAAGGAAATTCCACGAACTGCCTCGACGGTCCCGTAGGACTTGCGCAGACCGTCGACAACGATGGCTGTCACCGAAAGTGTCTCCCCTGTATGACGAGCGGTCACAGAGTCGTTGCGCCATGGTGCCAGAGACCGAGGTCGGTGCCGACCACAATTGCCGCAGCGCATGACCATGACTACAACCAACGTGGAGATCCTGCGCCAGGGCTGGCTCGACGCCGCCTCCGCCCTGGCGCCCGGACTCGACGCACTGCCTGAATTCCTCGAACACGGCCTCGAAGCCGCCGTCATCGACGAACGCCTTGACGAGCAGTCGCTGCTGCGGGTGGTCACCGAGGTGACCTCGGCCGCCGCGGACTCGCTGCCGGCCGAGGAGCTGTATTTCCTCACGCGTCGCCTGCAACGCGCCGTCTACGAGTACCTGCTCTCGCTCGACGCCCTCCCCGAGCCGCCGCCTCGTCGTGACGCCTCCAACGGCCACCCGACTGCCGACGCAGCGCTCATCGGAGCCGAGGAAGTCGCTGCGCTGGGTCGCAACGGCCATGTCAAGACCGTCGCGGAGCCGCACCTCCCCAAGGCCGCCCTCGCACCCGAACCCGAACCTGAGCCGAACCCCGAGGCGCTTCACGAGGTCGTGCCGGAGGCAGCTGCCGAGCCGGTGCCGGATACGTCCGCAGCGACGGCTGCGGCTGATCGCGTCGAGGCTGGTCTCGCCGAGCTCGATGCCCAGCTGTCACCGGACGAGGCCGATGACGCCCCCGTGGCTGCGGCGGAGCCCGAGGTCGAGACCGCCGCCCCCGAGTCACCGGATCATGGAGTGGAGCCATCGACGCGACCCGCCTTCACCCTTTTCCGGCGAAACGGGACCGCGTCCAAGGCAGACAAGTCGGCGCAGGCAAATGGCACCGAAGACGCCACCGCCGAGCCGGGCGCGGCCAACGGGTCGGGCGCAGCCCACGCCGACGAGGGCGAGGATGCCGAATCGTTCGTGAAGCCGAAGAGTGGCTTTCACCTCAGCGACCTCGCGGATTTCGCCGTTGTCCAGCGTTCGGCCGCCGCCCCCGAGGCGCCCCAAGAGTCCAAGCAAGAGTCCAAGAAAGAGTCCAAGCAGGAGTCCGGACAGAAGTCCAAGCAGAAGTCCGACCCCGCCGCGTTTCTCGAACGCCTGGACGCCGTCCAACCTGAGCCGGCCCCGGAGTTCACCGAGCCCGAACCCGCCGAGGAAACGATCCCCGCGCAGGCGGCGCGCGAAGCCGCAAGCGGCGCCGCGGCCAGAGGCTGGCGCCTCCGCGACGACGACGCGGATACGCACGATCTGACCTCAGAGACCGACTCCGACGACAATCGATTCGAAACCGACCCTGAGGTCGTCGAGGCCCGTCTCGAGATCAACGACCGGCTCCGACGCCGGCGCTGCGATGAGGCTGCCGCACTGCTCCAGCGACTCGCGAATGACGTGGGCGGACGGGCACTCGCGGAACTCGCGCTCGACGCGGGAGATCGCTGCCGAGCGCTCGGCAAGGGCAACGCGGCGCTCAGCTGCTATCTCGCGGCCTCGCGCGCCGATCCCGTGCACGAGACCCCGCTGCTGCGACTCGCCGACATCTGCATCGACGATCACGACATCGACCTTGCGGTTTCGTACCTGGAACGCGTCACCCGGCTGCGCAGGTTGCGCAACGACGACAAGGGCGCGTTGAAGCTGTACCGCAAGATCGTGACCATCGCACCGTACCGAGACGACATTCTCGCGATGTTGATGCGCGCCCAGGCCAACGGCCGCTTCGACGAATAACCAGTTCATGAACCACTGCCGGTCACACATTGCGTGGCCTTGCTCGTCCGCTGTGCGATGCGTTTGTTACCGAAAGGCGATGAACGCCAGGGTGGATTCGATCCACACTCGGGTGCGGCCGTCATCCAAGCCAGCAGATAGCTGTGCTGGATGCAGCGTAGCCGCAACCGCGTGACCGACACAAACTGAGACAACCGAGGAGAACAGGTGGCCATCCAGGCGAACAAACCGAACAGCCGGATCTTCTTGCTTCTTGGAGTCGTGCTGGCTGCGGCGGCGGCGGTTGCCGTGCTGCTCCTGGTGCGCTCGAATGCACCAGCGAATGAAGTCAGCGTTGTCGTGTCCGACACGAGCATTCCCGCTGGTACGACACTGACACCCGCAATGGTCGTGGTGGCGCAGGTGCCACTGACAGCAAAGCCCGGTGACGCGTACACCGATCCGGTGGCCGTGGTCGGCAAGGTGACTCAGGTCGCGCTTGCCAACAACACCCCGCTGGTTCCTGGATTCTTCTCGACACCCGCGTTGTCGATCACATCGAGTGGGACTGGGACTGCGGTAACCGACGTCGAGACGCAGATCACCAAGGGCTATGTCGCGGTTGCAATACCGACCACGACGTCGCTCCCGTCGAACGTGGCGAGCCTGGTGCAGAACAACTTCACCGCTCCACTCGTCTCCGCCGCGGGCTACATCCAGCCGGGTGACCACATCGACATCCTCGTGCAGTCGACCAACGGCAGCCTGGGAATTCGCTACACCTTCCAGGACCTCATCGTGCTGCGAGCCGGCTCCTCCGGCACCTCGGCGGCGGCCACTCCGGACGTGCTGCTCGTCGAAGTGCCCCGCGCGCAGGCACCACTGCTCACTGGTCTCATGATCGGTGACGGACACGAGTTCGTCGTCAAGTACGTCCTTCGGCCCGAGTCGGAGTGGGGCAAGCTCACCGCGACTGGCTACACCCCGAACTACGAGTCGAGCGGCTCAGCCGACATCCCGTCGGTGAAGCAGACCATCGTGACTCCAGGCACCCTGGACAGTCTCTTCGGCGGCTGACAGTCATGACGCCAGCCGCAGTTGTCGCAGCGGCCCTGGCCGCCTCGGCAGTCCTCTCGATCTTTGCCTACCTCCTCAGCCGTGGCCAGAACCAGGCTGGGGAGATGGCGCGGCGCCTCAACCAGTACGGTGGCGACACGGTGGCCGTCACCGCGCCACCGCGGGTCAAGACCGGCAACGCGATTCGGGATCTGCTCGACGGACTCACCAGTGGCCTGAACCCGCTGCTGTCGCGCACGTCGCATACGGGCAAGCTTGCTGACGACCTCCAGAAGGCCGACCTCAAGCTCAAGTCGTCGGAGTGGCTCCTCGCCGTCGTCGGCCTCGGTGTGCTCGTCGGCCTGCTCGTTGCCTTCCGCTACGGCCAGCCGCTCGCATTCATCCCCTGCCCCATCGTCATCTACTTCCTCAGCGGTTTCTTCCTGAAGTTCCGCCAGAAGCGGCGCACCCGCGCATTCAACAATCAGCTCGGCGACACGCTGATGCTGCTGAGCAACGCACTCAAAGCTGGACACTCCTTCGCGCAGGCCCTCGCGTCGGTCGCGAAGAATGCGAATCCGCCGATCTCCGACGAGTTCGCGCGCGCAACCCGTGAAATCGCGCTCGGTATCAACGTCGATGAGGCGCTCAACCACATGGTGGTGCGCAACAAGTCCGAGGACTTCGACCTCATGGTCACAGCGGTACAGATCCAGCGTGTGGTCGGCGGTAACCTCGCCGAGATCCTCGACACCATCGCGTTCACGATCCGTGAGCGCGTGCGCATCCAGGGCGAGATCCGCACCCTGACTGCTCAGGCTCGCGCATCGGGATGGATCATCACGATCCTGCCGATCGCGCTCGCGGGCTTCCTTGCGCTGATCTCCCCGTCGTATTTCGATCCGATGATCACCGATCCGCTCGGGCACATCATGCTCGGCGTGGCGATCTTCTCGATCGCATGCGGCGCGGTTGCGATCCAGAAAATCGTGAAGATCGAGGTCTGACGTGAGCCTTCTCGCCATCGGTCTCGCCGCCGCCCTCGGTGGCGGCATTCTGCTCATCGCATTCGGTCTCGCAATGTCGGTCTCACCGCGTCAGACCGACCTGCTCGAAGCTCGACTCGCTCAGTTCGCCGAAGCCGGCCACGCGCCGACAACGCTCGCTGAAGTCGAGATGTCGCTGCCCCTCTTCGACCGCGTCATCCGCCCCTTCCTGGACAAGATCGGCAATCGACTCAACAAGAACGCGGGTCAGGGGAGCACCGACGCACTCCAGGAGAAGCTGAACCTGGCGGGGCGTCCCATGGGCCTCAATGCCTCGGGATTCCTTGCCCTGCGGCTCCTCTCCATGCTGCTCTTCACAGCGGTCGGACTCGCGCTGGCGCTCTTCGGCGCGCTGGCCATGCCGCTCTTCGCGGTCGTCCCGCTGGGCGGCCTGATCCTCGGTTACCTCGCCCCCCAGATGGTGGTCGCCCGGCGGATCAAGAAGCGTCAGAAGGAGATCCTGCTAGCACTTCCGAGTGCGCTCGATCTGCTCACCATCTCGGTGGAAGCGGGCCTCAGCTTCGACGCCGCCCTCACCCGCGTGGTCGACAAGTACAACAACGAGTTCTCGCGAGAGCTGACGATCATGCTCAACGAGGTTCGTCTCGGTCGCCCACGTCTCGAGGCACTCGATGATGTCGGCCGGCGGTGCAAGGTCGAGGAGCTGAGCAACTTCATCCAGGCGATCATCCAGTCGGAACAGCTCGGTGTCGGCGTTGCCAACGTGCTCCGCATCCAGTCAGAAGAGATCCGCCGCAAGCGCCGTCAGCGCGCCGAGGAACAGGGCCAGAAAGCGCCACTGAAGATGCTCTTCCCGATGGTCGGATGCATCTTCCCGACGCTCTTCATCGTCCTGCTCGGACCTGCGGTCATCGAGGTCGCCCACCAGTTCGGCTCCTCGGGCGCCGGCTGAGGCCGGAGGCACCGCGGCTCCGCCTTTCAGATCCGATTGTTCGTCCCCTGCCGCGTGCGGACGGAGGAGACCCCGGCTCCGGCTTCAAACCGGACTATTCAGCCTCCGCCGGGGTCTCCTCCGTCCTGGGCTCAGCTTCAATCCGGACTATTCAGCCTCCGCCCGGGTCCCCTCCGTCCTCGGCTCAGCTTCAATCCGGGTCTATTAGCGTCTGCCGAGGTCCGTCCTCTTAGGACAGCTGGCGGAGGACGCGTTCTAGCTGACGTCGCCTTGCGATGCGCCACCGGGCGCGGAGAGCGGGGACTGAGCGGTACACCTCGGGTACCGGTGCGTCCTCCTGCGCGGACTCGCGCAGCATCGCTGCGACGGTCTCGCGAAGCTCTACGAGCCGGAGGCCGCGGGCTACCTCGAGGGCAGCTGAGATCCTTGCCTCCTCGCCGGATCGCATCCAGTCCTCGAGCGCGTCGACGAGACCCTCGCGGCCGTCGCCGATGACGATCCGCGCGTATTCGGTGAGTTGCTCGGTGAGAGTCGCCACATTGGATTCGAAGCGCCGCTCCAGGTAGGCGAGGATCGCATCGCGGGCGCTCTGATGGGCGAGCACGGCGATGAGCCCTGGGGCGGTCCGTCCGATCAGGAGCTTCTCGAACGGCGACACCTCGAGGTACCCGATGTGGGCGCCGGCGCTCGACACCAGCCAGGGGCTGCCGTCGCCCCGGTAGAGGCAGAGGTTGTCTGGCAGCCCGGGATGCTGCCAGCCGTACAGGCCACCGGTCGCCTCCTGGAGCACCGTGACGCTCTCCCGGCTCAGGGCGTAGCGGACCAGGCTTCCGGCGGAGGTGATGCTCTTGGCCTGCTGGAACCGCGCCAGGCTCTCGACCGTCGCCTGACCCTCCGGGTCCATTTCGCTCGCCGGCACGGTGAGCACGGCAGTCGTGCACTGCACCAGGGCGCATTCGAGCAACCCGGCGTAATCAGGACCCGTGGGCTCGTCCAGGAGATCGTAGGTCTTGCGAGCGGAGACGTCGCTTCGAGACGTCCGCAGGAGTGGTTGCACAGAGCAATTCTGTAACGAAAACTCCGGTTCCAGTGCGGCAAACGCGTGTTACGGTCATTTTGTGGGCGCGATAGCCGCATCTATCGACAGCACTCCGGGCCAGGTCTTCGCCGACGCACTGCTGGTTGTGGCAGTGGCAGTCAACGTGTATCTGGGGTGGAGTCACGGACTCATCCGCCGCGTTTTCACCGCGGTGGGCGTCTTTCTTGCGTGCTTCGCCGCGTCCAATCTGGGCAACGCGATCGCGGCCCTGATCCACGCTCACAACGCCGATGCCAACGCATGGGCGTTCGTCGCGATCTTCGTGTTCGTGATCGTCGTGTTCGAGGTGCTCGGCGCGCTGCTCAACGAGCGTCTCGAGAAGATCGTCGTCGCTGCGTTCGACAGGATCGCCGGTGTGCTGGTGGGCGCCGTGGTCGGCGTCGCCGAGGTGCTCATCCTCTTCCTCGTCGCCATCTCCGTGAGCGGACCGAGCTCAACGCCCCACACAAGCATGTCGCAGGACATCCACGCGGCGACGCTGAGTGGCGCGGTGGTTCGTCTCGAGCCCCAGGTGACGACCCTCTTCGCGCCCGCACTCCCCTCGAACCTGAGCAGCCATTTCGCTCAGAACGCGGTGGTGGTCACTCCGCCGGTCTGACCTGACGGCGCCGGCTCAACGGGCCGAGGTGACGTCCGCTGGGAAGAAGGTCTTGACCACCGACCCGAGGCCAACAAGGTTGAACGGCTTGGTGATCAGGTGATTGGCGCCAGCGAGGCGAGCGCGCTCGATGTCGTCGTCGCTCGAGAGTGCGCTGAACATCACGATGGGGATCTCCGACGTGGGCGCGTTGCCGCGAATGCGCTTGCAGGTCTCGATGCCGTCCATGCCGGGCATCATGATGTCGAGGATCACGAGGTCCGGCGCGCGCGCCTCGACCTGCGCGAGACCGTCCTCGCCATTCTCGGCGGTGGTCACGTCGTAGCCCTCGATGCCGAGGTACATCGCGACGATGTGGAGGAGCCTGGGATCGTCATCAACGATCAGGATGCTGCCCCGCGTCATGCCTACGCCCCCGCTCCACCCTGGGGCGCGCTGAGGCGACCGTCTGCCATGTACTCAGAAAGGTCGCGCTCGTGCCCGAGCCCGCGCTCGATCGAATCGAGGACACGCTGGTAGAACTCCTCGCGCTCCTTGCGATCCTCATCCGGGGCGACGGCCTCGCCGCGCACGCGATGCTGGATCCAGGGCGGGACGAGCTGCTCCACCGTGTTCCCGCCGACCTTGACGCTAATCATGGTGTCGTCGAGCTCCTCGACGACGATGCTCACCCGGTGGGCGATACCGACGTGGCTGTCGAGCCGCCACGCGCGCTCCCAGGCGCGCTGCCGGCCGATGCCAAGGTAGATCAGGGTCACCGGATCGGCGACCAGTTGGCCGCCACTTCCCGAGCTGAGTTCCTTGAGAAGGAGGCGCCAGACGTCGCCGTCGATCTGCCGCGACACCCATCCGACCAGTGACGGCGCCCGGTTGTCGAGGTCCGGGAGCGACACCGCCAGCGAGCTGTCAAGGCTCGGCAGCGCGCTGACGACGCCAGCGTGTCGGCGGCAGTACACGTGGTCCTCGATGGTGACCCGGTGCTCGGGGCACCAGGCGGTCCGGCATTCGCGGCCGCGGCGGTCGACGTACTCGCACGGCGCGCCGTCCGGGGACGTGCATCCACCCTGTGTGCAGGGATGCAACGACCTGGGCGTGGATTCGGCGGACATCAACTGATCCACAGTAGCATCGGTCGGCCGAGCGCGAACCCTACCCATCTACCACACCAACGGAATGAGCCGGCGCGTCTGCGCGGCATAGATCCTGTACTCAGGAAAGACTCGGGCAAGCAGCCCCTCCTCGAAACGAGCTCTGAGCATCTGCACCCCGATGAACGGGATCAGCGTCAGCGTGGCCCAGAGCGCGGGCCGGGCGAGGACGAGCGCGACGGCCGCGAGAATCTCGGCGGCATAGAGCGGATGCCGGATGAACCGATACGGTCCTCCCGTGACCACCCGGCGTGCCTCGGGGATGATGCTCAGGTTGCGGCGCAGATAGAGCAGTCCATACACCCCAAGCACGAAGGCGCCGAGCGCCAGCGGAGCGGAGATGTCGCGGATCACCACCCACGGGGTGAACAGCACCGGGTTGGGAAACGCTCCCACCACGAGGAGCATCGTCGTCCCCACCAGTCCCGCCGTGCGAGCGATTGCTCGCCCGTCGCGAGCGCGGGGTCTCGGGCGTACCAGGTAGATCCCGACCGGGATGACGCAGAACAGCAGGTACACGCCGGTGGTGACCGGGCCGGCCAGGTAGTTGCCGAAGCCGGCATGCACGGGAAGCGCGTGCACCTGCGAGAGCAGATTTGCGAGCACACGCCATCCGAGCAGGGCGAACAGCACCGCCGGAAGTGAACGCCCAAAGACCAGAAATCGGATTTCTTCGACGCGACGTTCCAGGTCCCCACGGCGTGCTGGAATCGCGACCGCCTCGGCCATGGCCGGAGTCTAGGTCAGGCCAATTCAGAGCGACGCTCTCGTAGCCCGGTTGTCATGGAATCACCACGGTTTCTCGTTGCCGGAGCACCGTCCGTGGCGTGTCCGATCCTTCGTTACCAATATTTAGCACGCAGGCCATTCCGTTGCAGCAGCAGGGGGCCACACTCGCATCAGTCGGGTCCGAGCAAACATCTCGGCCTCGAAAATTCAACCCGAAAGGAGGTGAAACACAGAATGGATATGCTGAGCACCCTGTACCTTCGCGCAACAGAGTTCATCGCTCGCAAGCGTGAGGAGGCTGAGGAAGGCCAGGGCATGGTTGAGTATGCGCTCATCCTCGTCCTTATCGCCATCGTCGTTATCGTTATCCTGCAAGTCGTCGGCAAGCAGGTCAACAACGTGTTCTCGAACATCAGCAACGGCCTGGCCTCGTAGCTTTTACAAGCAACCAGGACAGTCAAGAGGAGCCGCCCATCGGGTCGGCTCCTCTTTTTATTGCATGTGAACGCTGTGTCGCGTGCTGGTACACGCCATCCACCTACAAGCGATTCGCCGTACCATGCGCTCGATGCACCTGGAGTGCGGGGGGCGCATGTGATCCGCGTACTCATCGCGGACGAGATCGCGCGAATCGTCGGCGACCTCGAGAAGCTCGAGCCATACCATGACGTCGTCGACGTGTGCGGCGTCGCACATCAGGCGTCCGCGGTGATCGAGGAAGCCTGGCTGCGCCAGCCCGATGTCCTCGTGCTGCACGAGCGTTTCGCGGACCTCCCACCGTCTGACTTCGCGGCGCACCTCGGTTCGGTGTCACCCGCGACGCGCGTGCTGCTCATGACCTCCGGTGAACCGCCGGAAACGGCGGACGGCNNGTCGCCGCGGGCATGGCCGACGGCTCACCGGAACCCGGTCAAAGCGATGCCGAGGCCGGCCCCGGGAGGCGCGGCGTTCGCGCTCCGTTGGGTCGCGCAACCATCGTGGTCGCCTTCTCGGGCAAGGGGGGCACCGGCACGTCGATGGTGGCCACCAACCTCGCTGTGAGCCTCGCCCGCGGCGCCGAAGGCCGCGCGGCACTTCTGGACATCGATCTTCAGTTCGGTGATGCGGCCGGTATGCTCCACGTCGAGCACCACCCCCTGACCATCGCCGACCTAGCGGCGCATGGCGAGGATGTCGACGCCGCGCTTCTCGACGACATCCTCGCCACCGGGTCTGGAGAGGTGCGGGTTCTGCGCGCACCAACAAGCCCCGAGCTGGCCGAGGCGATCGGCGCCGCCCACCTGCGCTCGATCATCCGGACGGCTGCCCGCGCGCATGAGTTCGTGGTGGTCGACACGCCGTCCAGCATCGACGAGCGCGTCCTGGAGGCGTTCGAGCTCGCCGATCGCCTGCTCCTGATCACCAGCTACAACCTCAGCGCGGTGCGAGGGACCAAGGCAACCCTCCTCATGCTCGAGGCACTGGGTGTCGACCCGGATCGTGTCGATGTCATCCTCAACCACACGCGTCCGCGCACCAACTACCGCCGCGAGGACATCGAGACAATCCTCGGCCGGAGAGTCCTGATTGATCTCCCATACGACCCCAGGGTCGATCCCTCGCTCGACTCCGGGATGCCGATCGTCCTCGCCCAGCCGCGGGCAGAGCTGTCGCGCCGGCTGACCTCGCTGGCCCAGCTCATCG
Source organism: Candidatus Dormiibacterota bacterium (assembly GCA_003132805.1). Classification (GTDB taxonomy): domain Bacteria; phylum Chloroflexota; class Dormibacteria; order Aeolococcales; family Aeolococcaceae; genus Palsa-851. The sequence continues at coordinate 17,824 of PKYW01000013.1, forward strand.
CCGCGCCCGCGGCGCCTGCCGACAGAGGCACGATCGAGATACCCGCGCCCGAGCCACCGGTATACCGGCGCCGATTCAGCCTGGGCCGGAGGTAAGGTGGCGCCGTGATCCGCGTCCTGGTTGCCGACGGCAGCGAGCGCATCCGCGCCAACCTCGTGCGGCGCCTCGCCGCGGAGGAGGACATCACCGTCTGCGGCACCGCCAATGACGGCGAGCAGGCACTTCAGGAAGCGCTCCACCTGGTGCCCGACATCGCCGTGCTCGACGCCGGCCTGACCGGCCTCGATGGCGTTCAGACGACCGAGATGCTCGCGGAGTATGCCCCGCAGGCAGGCGTCATCCTGATGTCGATGGAGAGCGGCAGCGAGCTCTTCCGCAGGGCGATGCTCGCCGGCGCTCGCGAGGTGCTCCAGAAGCCCTTCGCCGGGGACGACCTGGTCGCCGCGATTCACCGGGTCCACGCGTTCCAGGCGCGCAAACGCGCCGCCCAGGCAGTCCATCAACCCACCGCCGGGAGCCCGGCAACCGCAGACGGAGGCCGGCGGCGCGACGGCCGCATGATCACGATCGTCTCGGGCAAAGGCGGTGTCGGCAAATCGATCATCGCCACAAACCTCGCGCTGGTGCTCAACCGGCCCCACCCCGGGAGCGTCGTGCTCATCGACCTCTCGCTCCAGTTCGGCGACATTGCCGCGCTTCTCGCCATGACCCCGGACGGGTCGATCGCGGAGTTCGCCGCCAGCGACGCGGGCATGGCCGACCGTCACGTCATCCAGCAGGCGCTCTCACTCGGCCCGCAGGGGCTCACCGTGCTCGCGGCACCACCGAGCCCCGAGCTCGCCGACTACGTGACCACCGCCCATCTGCGCTCGCTCGTCGCCGAGCTGCGCTCCACCTTCGAGACGGTGGTTGCGGACACCACAGCGCAGCTCTCCGAGATCACCCTCGAGGCGCTCGAGAACTCCGATCACATCGTGCTGGTCACCGACTTCAGCGTGACCTCGGTCAAGAACACCCGCCTGATCATGTCGGTGATCGGGGTCCTGCAGGTCGATCCGGAGCGCATCGTCGTGGTGGCGAACCACCGCGACGCCCCTCTCGCCGGAGGCATGGACAAAGCTCGAATCGAAGACTTCCTGCGTCACCCAGTCGCGGCCGAGATCCCCCACGACGCGCAGGCGATCGGTGGATCGGTCAGCTCGGGCGTTCCCGTCGTGATCGGCGGCCACTCCTCCCCCGCCACCGCCGCCTTCGAGCGCCTCGCCGCCGCGCTCACCGGCGATGCAGGACCGGAAGCCACCGCCGAACAACCCGGAAAGAAGCGCAGCCGAAGGCGGCTCGGGTTCGCCAGGGACTGAGCGCCGCATCCTCGGACGTAGGACGCTCAGCGCCGCACACGGACGGAGGGGACCCGAGCTCCGGCTTCAAACCGGACTATTCAGCCTCCGCCCGGATCCCCTCAGTCCTGAGCTTCAGTTTTCAGCCGTCGAAGATGGGGCGCTCAGCGCCCGAAGATGCGGCGCTTGCGTTTGTCGTCGGCTTTGCCGGCGCCGGCACCGGCACCCACCGGCTGGCCGCCACTCGGGACGAGGGCGCCTGCGAGCTCGCGGATCGAGCGGCTGATCTCCGCCTCGGGGCTCGAGGTCACGAACGGGATGCCGCGGTTGATGGAGTCGCCGACCACTCGCGGGTCGTAAGGGATCTGGGCGCCGACGCTGTGGCGCAGGTTTTGCTCGATTGAATCCTTGTTGAAGTCTGAGTGCGAGTCGCTGCGATCGACCACCAGGAGCACGGAGCTCGGGTCCACCGTGAGGGATTCCAGCACCTTGAGCGCCAGCTTCGCGTCCTTGATCGCGGGGATCGTCAGGGCCGTGACCACGAGGATGTGCTGCGCGGACTCGATGACCTCGAGGTTGAAGTCGGCGAGGTGTGACGAGGTGTCGATCACTACGTAGTCGAAGGTCTTGCGCAGCTCTGCCATCACCATGCGAATGTGGTCGGCGGTGATCAGGTCCGCGAGTTCCGGGCTGATGGGAGCGAGCAGGACCCGGACGCCGTTCGGTCCCTGGGCCATGATCTCGTTGAGCATCTCGGGCTCGAGGGTCTCGGACTCGACGACGTCGGTGATGCTCCTGCTGTGGTCGAGGTTGAGCATCACGCCGATGTCCCCGAACTGGAGGTCGAGATCGACGAGCGCAACGCGTGACTCGGTCTCGACGGCGAGCGCGACCGAGAGGTTGGTTGCGAGCAGCGTCTTCCCCACGCCGCCCTTGCCGGAGAAGAGCACGATCACCTCGCCGAGCGCAGCGGCGCGCGGAGCGCCGGAGCCGTCGGGGGCAGCGGCGCGCGCGAATGTTCCCTTCTTCTCCTCGAGCTGATGCACGCGCCGGATGGCCGCAACGAGCTCGTCGTGGCTGAACGGCTTGATCAGGTACTCGCGCGCTCCCGCCTGCATCGCGCGGCGGAGATAGTCACGCTCACCCTGCACCGACATGATGATCACGGGCGAGGCGGGAAGCTCCTGAGCAAGCCGCTCGGTGAGCTGGATGCCGTCCATGATCGGCATGTTCACGTCGGTGAGCACGATGTCGGGGAGCAGGCGATGCGCTTCCTCGAGTCCCTGCTTGCCATCGCCCGCCGTGCCGATGACCTCGATGTCCTCTTCGAACCCGAGGAGTTTGCGCAGGTTATCCCGCGTGCTCGCGATGTCGTCGACGATGAGGAGCCGGATCAAATCGATCGGACCTCAGCCCACCGTCAAGCGTGCTGCCTGGACTGGGTCGACCGGGATGCCTGGTCCCATGGTCGCTGCGATCGTGACCGTCTTCACGTAGGTGCCCTTCGCGCCGGAGGGCTTGGCCCGAACGATTGCATCCATCAAAGCGGCGAAATTGTCGCGCAATTTGTCGTCGTCGAACGATGCTTTACCAATTGCGGTATGAATGATGCCCGTCCTGTCATTACGGAACTCGACGCGGCCACCCTGGACATCCTGGATCGCCTTGGCGATATCGAAGGTCACCGTCCCCGCTTTGGGGTTGGGCATCAGACCGCGCGGGCCGAGGATTTTGCCGAGGCGGCCGACCATGCCCATGACCTCGGGAGTGGCCAGCGCCACGTCGAAGTCGATCTGTCCGTCCTGCACCTTCTTGACCAGGTCCTCGCCGCCGACGACGTCCGCCCCAGCCTCGATGGCCTCGCGGAGCTTCTCGCCGGTCGCGAATACCGCGATCCTTCTGGTCTTCCCGGTGCCGTAGGGAAGCGTGACCGTGCTGCGCACCACCTGGTCGGCGTGGCGCGGATCGATGCCGAGGCGAACGTGCGCCTCGATCGACGAATCAAACGCGGTGACGGCGGTCTGGCGAACGAGGCTCACCGCCTCGGACGGCGGATAGAACTTCCCCGGTTCGATCGCGCTCGCGGCTTCCCGGTATTTCTTGCCGTGCTGCTTGGGCATCTTCACTTTCTCCGTGGTGTTGGCGGGCGCACCCGGGCGTCCTCCCACTCAGTGGTTAGTTGACGTTCAGACCCATCGATCGCGCCGTGCCCTCGATGATCCTGGTGGCGTGCTCCAGATCGTGGGCATTGAGGTCGGCCTGCTTGATTTCGGCGATCTCGCGTACCTGCTGCTTGGACAGCGCGCCGACCTTGTCGCGGTTCGGGTTTCCCGATCCTTTCTCGACTCCGGCGGCTTTCTTCAAGAGCTCCGACGCCGGCGGGGTCTTGGTGATGAAGCTGAAGGTCCTGTCCTCGAACACGGTGATCTGCGCAGGAATGACCCCCGACATGTTGGCCGTGCGCTCGTTGTACGCCTTGCAGAATTCCATGATGTTCAGCCCGTGCGGGCCGAGCGCAGTTCCGACGGGCGGGGCCGGGGTGGCTTTGCCTGCCTGGAGCTGCAGCTTGATGATCGTCTTGATCTTCTTCTTGCTCATTGGCTTTCCTTCGGTTTCCTTGTGATGGTGCCTAGCGCAGGCGCTCGACCTGGAGCAGGTCGAGCTCAACTGGTGTCTCGCGTCCGAACATGTTGACGAGCACCTTGAGCTTGCCTTTCTCGACGTTGATCTCGGTCACCTTGCCGTGGAAGTCGGTGAACGGGCCATCGATGACACGAACGTTCTCGCCAACCTCGTACTCGACATTGACCTTGGTAGGCGCCTCTGCTTTCACCTGCTTCTGGATGCCGCGAATCTCGTGCTCCTGCAACGGAACGGGCTTGTTGCCCGACCCGACGAAGGAGGTCACGCCCGGGGTGTTGCGAACGACGTACCACGACTCGTCAGACATCACCATGTTGACGAGGATGTAGCCGGGGAAGATCCGCTTGCTGACCTTGCGGCGCTGACCGTCCTTGATCTCCATGACCTCCTCGGTCGGAACCAGGACGTCGAAGATCTGATCGTGCATGTCCATCGACTCGACGCGCTTGAGAAGGTTCGCGCGAACCTTCTCCTCATGCCCGGAATACGCGTGCACCACGTACCAGCGGGCGTCCTTGGCGGAAACGGCGGCGTTGCTCACAGCGATGTTCATTCTCCCACGACGGCTACGGCGATACCGTCGGTGCGACGGTGGGTACGACAGTTGGTGCGGCGGTCGGCGCGGTGGTGGACGGCGCCGCGGTGGGGGTGGCGGAGGCCGCCTGGGTGGTGATCGCCTGCTTGACGCCCAGGCTGAGCAGATAGTCCGCGCTCCCCACCAGGGCGGCAAAGATGATCACCGTGGCAATCACGATGCCGGTCATCCGCGCCAGCTCGTCCCGCGCGGGCCAGACGACCTTCTTCAGCTCCTCCCAGACGCCCCGCAGATAGCCGAGCGGGCCGCTCCGGCCTGAGGTCGCGGCGGGTAGAGCCGGGCGCGGTGTCCGGGGGCCGCCCGGAGCGCTTCGAGCCTTGGCCATTGACGGTGTTCTCTCCTGATGGTGACGCCGGGGCGAGCGGCACTGGGCGGGCGATGGCAGGGGCGGCACGACTCGAACGCGCGACCCTCGGTTTTGGAGACCGATGCTCTACCAGCTGAGCTACGCCCCTTCGGTCACTTGGTCTCGCGATGCTGCCTGTGCACGCGGCAACGCCTGCAGAACTTCCGCAACTCCAGACGATCCGGGTCGTTGCGCTTGTTCTTGACTGTCGTGTAATTGCGTTCCTTGCACTCGCTGCACTGCAGCGTGATGATCGCGGAACCGCCCTTGGCCGTGGCCACGTGTCAATTGCCTCAAACACAAAAGAGACCTAGCGGCGCTAGGTCGAGATGCACTTTACCACAGATCGGGAGGCCCGCCGACGTGGCCGGTACCGGCACGCCACCGGCGGATTGTCACCGGCTCGCCAACTCGCCGTTGAGCCAATCGGACTAGGCTGTGAGCAAGCAACCGTATACCCCGGGGGACCCGATCATGCACCCGCTGCTCCGCCCAACGAATGTCGTCATCGCCGTGCTCGGCGCAGCCGTGGTCGGTCTCGGCACCGTGGTGGCCGTCGACCACACCGCGACCCCGGCGCCGAAGGCGCAGTCCGCGTCGCTCTCCGCGGCATCGACGACCGCCTCCTCGCTGTTCTCATCGGGCGCTCTGGTCGCGTCCGGACAGTTCAAGGACGGGGCGTCGCAGGTCTTCGACTTCTTCACCACCGATACCAAGCTGACCTGGCAGCAGATTGGAGCCGATCTACTCCGTGGCGAGACCCTCGGTCAGATCGCGGGTGTCCACACGGCCAAGGTCGAGGCCGATGCGCTCGCCGAGGTACGTGCAGGGCTCACCCTTGGCGTCACCAAGCGTGTGATCAGCCAGGCTCAGGAGACGCGACTGGTCAACGACGCCCAGGACGCGATCTCGGTCCTCATGGCCGCGAAGTTGAGCGCGCTGCTTCCAGCCGGACACTGACCGGCCGGCCGCGCAGGTTCGCCTGCGCGGCGGAATCGAGCGGAGGATGGAGCAGGCACTCCTTGTCGGAGTCGCCCTCCCACCACCAGCGTCCGGCGCGCTCGTTCTCGCCGAACTGGGTGGCTCGGGTGCACGGCGCGCAGCCGATCGACGTATAGCCCTGGTCGTAGAGCGGGTGATGGTCGATGTCTCGGGCCGCGAGGTAGTCCCACACCTGGTCTCGTGACCACGCCGCCAGGGGCACCACCTTGGTGATGTCTCCATGGCCGTGGTCGGCGGCGACCACCGGCGTCTCGGCGCGGGTCGGGGTCTGTTCGCGACGCAGGCCGGTGATCCAGGCGTCGTAATCCTGGAGCGCCCGGGCCAACGGGTTGACCTTGCGCACAGCGCAGCACTCGTTGCGGAGCGCCACCGATCGGCGGAATTGCATCGTCCCGTGTTCCCCGGTCATCGCGTCGAGCTCCGTCGCGTCCGGAGCCAGGATGCGAAGCCGGATCGGGTAGCGCACCCTCACCTGCTCGATGAAATCGTGGGTCTCCTCGTGCAGCCGGCCGGTGTCGAGGGTCAGGACCTCCGGCTCGGGCACGATCCCGCAGGCCATGTCGATGAGCACCATCGATTCGGCCTGAAAGCTGGCCACGAGAGCGACACGGCGAAAGCGCATGTACGTCCAGGCGAGCACTTCCTCGGCGCTCCCGTGGCGGAGATGCTCGGGAGCATGCGCGAGATCACGATTCGCAACCACTGCGCACATGATCGGGCAATCGTCCCGATTGCGAACGGATTGCAGTCGAACTCGTGCCTCGCGCAGCGATTCCTGAACTCAGGCGACCGCCACGCGGGGCTCCATTCGGGGGCTCGACCAGAGATGGATCGCGGCATGGGCCCGCCACGGGCGCCATCGCTCCGCCACCTCGCCAAGGGCGCCGGCCGGCGCGCCGGGGCCGCCGAGTGATTCGAGTCCGCGACGCAGGCCGAGATCAGTGGATGGAAACGCATCGGCCTCCCCCATTCGCAGGGCCACATAGTTGGCGGTCCACGGACCGAGCCCGGGGACCGCCACGAGTGCCGCCACCTGCGCATCGAGTGGCTGGCTCCGGTCGAGTCGCAGCTCCCCTTCCGCCACCGCCCGGGAGAAGTTGTGGATGGCGGCGATCCGGGTGCCGGTGAGCCCCGTGCCGGCAAGGTCCGCGTCGGCCAGCACCTCGGCGGGCGGGAAGGCGTGCGTGAGCCCGAACTCCGCCAGTCCGGGGACCGGAACTCCATGGCGCGCGACAAACCGCGCGATGATCGTGCCCGCTCCTGCCACGGTGACCTGCTGTCCGATGATCGCCCGGACGCCCACCTCGAAGGGATCCCATGCCCCAGGCACGCGCAGCCCGGGAAGTGATGCCACCCGCGGGCCCAGCAGTTGATCACGCCCCAGCACCTCGTTGGCGCGATCGATCTCGAAATCCAGGTTGAAGATGCGGCGAACCTGGTGGACCACATGGATCAGACCGCCCCAGTGCGGGAGATGGGCGGTGAGCAGGAGGTGATCCGGGCCACCGGGCGCGACCTCGATCACCCCGGGATCGCCATCGATCGTGATGGTTCTTCGATACGCGCCCCCGTCGACGTGCTCGACGCCGGTGATGGCCCGGGCGGAGAGGTAGCCGAGCATTAGATCCCATTCGAGCGGGCCGGCGAAGCTCAGGCGGAGCGGCAGCCCTCCATCGGCCACCAGGCGGTCGGCGACGCGCCGGCGGCCGCGAAGTTCGCGCGGGGTGGCTCTGAAGATCTCGCTCATGGTCCGGTTGAACTGGCGCAGGCTGCCGAACCCCGACGCAAAGGCGATCTCCGTGATGGAAAGGTCGGTGTCATCGAGCAGGCGCCTCGCGAAATGAGCCCGGCTCGACCGCGCAAGCTGCAGCGGCGTGACCCCGACCTGCTCCTGAAAGAGCCGGCGCAGGTGGCGTGCCGAAAGACCGACCTGTCCGGCGACTGCCGCCTCGCTGTCGCTGCGAATGCCCTCGCCGATCACGAGCCTGATGGCGCGGCAGACGACCTCCGATGCGACGGCCCCGATCGGTGTGGCAGCGCGGTACGGACGGCAACGCATGCACGCTCGAAAGCCGGCGACCTCCGCTGCGGCGGCCAGGTCGAAGTGGCGCACATTGGCCACGTTTGGACGAGCCGAGCATCCCGGCCGGCAGTAGATACCGGTCGTGACCACCGCCGAGAAACCGCTCATGCGTCTACTTGTATCGCGATCCGCGGGGGTCGCACCGGCCATATCCGGACACGGGATCCAACGTGTCCGAATCCGGCCAGTTGCGCACGCGCCCGAGGTGCAAGCTTGGCGGATGGCCACGGCGGCTTCTCCACGCTCATTCGGCTACGCGCCGACCCCGCTCGGGCGAGTCCTGGTGATCACCGCCGGTGACGAGCTCACCGGCCTCCATTTCGATGGGCACGCCCGCGCGCCACGGGTCGCGGGCAGAGCGTCTGCCTCCAGCCGAGTCCTGAATGCCGTGGCCGAGCAACTCGCCGAGTACTTCCAAGGAGCTCGCACCCGCTTCGAGCTCCAGCTCCGTTTCGACGGGACGCCCTTTCAGACCGCGGTGTGGTCAGCGCTCCTCGAGATCGCGTATGGGCAGACGTCGACGTATGGCGCGCTTGCGGCGCGAATCGGCAGGCCGCTGGCGGCCCGCGCCGTCGGGGCAGCCAACGGTCAGAACCCCATCTCGATCGTCGTCCCATGCCATCGCCTCATCGGCGCCGATGGGGATCTCACAGGGTACGGCGGCGGGATCGAGCGCAAACGGAGCCTGCTCGAGCTCGAGGGCGCGGACCCGGGTCGCCGCCCGGTTGGGGTGGGGGCGGCGTCGGTCAGGCGGGCGAGAGCGGGATCGTGACCGTGTCGCGAAGCGCCGGNNGTTCCCGTTGCCGTTCCCGTTGGCGATCGACCCCGACATGGCCATCTGACCACCGTTGGAGGCGACGCTGCCGTTCCCGTGGCAGTTGCCGAAGAACTCCTTGAGCACTTCGAGCTGGCGATGGACCGCGGCCTCGTTCCAGCCGTGGCCCTGGTCGCTGTCCGTGAAGACGTGGAGGTCCGGGAGCGTTGCAATCAATCCCTTGAGCTTTCCGACGTCAACGAGGCGATCGTGCCGCGCGACGATGATCAGAGTCCGCTCGGCGCGAGCAGCGACGACATCGACGTCATCGCGGCGCAGGCAGTCGTTCAGCCACTCACGGGCCGCTCGCGGATCGGCCCGGCGCTGATTCTCGTAGTTGATGTCCGCCGTCCGATCGTCAACATCACCCTCGACGATGACGAAGCGCTTGTAGAGATCGCTCACCCAACGCTGGCGGCTCAGCCACACAACACCGTCCCACATCGGCCGGCGGCTGAGTAGCCGCACCTGGTCTCGGTAGCGACGGCGCATGAGATCGGAGGACAGCAACGGGGTGTGCAGCACCAGGCGCTCGGCCCGGGCCCCCGCCCGCTTGGCGAGCGCGCAGGCGACGGTTGCCCCGAGACAGAGGCCGCCGACGTCGAATCGGTCGATCTCCAGTTCGCTGAGCAGGTCGAACACCACATCGGCCATTGCTCCCGACGAATGCCTCCCGGGGAGCGGCGGTGAGGCACCATTGCCTGGCAGGTCGGGAATGATCAGGGTTCGATAGGCGCCGAGTTCGCTGAACCGGCCACCGAACTCTTCAGCCGAGCTGAGGAAGCCGTGACAGAGGACAAGCGGTTTGCCGCGGCCGCACACGAGGTAACGAAGGAACTGGCCCCGGACCGTGGCGAACCGCTCCTCCATCACGAGAGGATCACTGTTGGGTTGGGACGAGCCCCCGGCGGCCAGGCGTGAGTTAGCACCGGTCGTCTTGCATCAATGGCGTCATTAAAGCCACAGCATGTGCCGTTGCGGCGGTCCGCTGGCGTACAGAGGGACCCCGGCCGAATTGGCCTTGTCATGATTCGGGCGCGGACCGGCTCGCGCCGGGCCCGTCCACAGACCGTCACGGAGGACCGCTCGACCCTGGCTGACGTCGCTCTCGCAACCTGCTCTGTGCTGCCGGCGCTCGACGCGGACGAGCGCTCGCTGATCCCCGCGCTCGACGCGTTTGGCCTGATCGCCGAACCCCGCATCTGGGATGACCCGTCGGTTCGCTGGGACGACGTTCAGTTGGTGGTCGTCCGCTCGACGTGGGACTACAGCCGGCGACGCGACGCGTTCCTTTCGTGGTGCGCCGCCGTGCCGCGGGTCCTCAACTCGGTGCCCATACTCACGTGGAACACGGACAAGACGTACCTGCGCGATCTCGAGGCCGCTGGCATCCCGACAGTGCCGACCGTCTGGATCGGGAGCGATTCGCACGGCGGGCGGTTCGACCTTCCCGAAGGCCCGCTGGTGGTGAAACCGACCGTCTCCTCGGGCGCACAGAACACGGCGCGGTATGGACCGTCCGACCAGGCGGCTGCAGGAGCCCACATCGAGCGCTTGCTGGCCGATGGACTCGAGGTGATGGTGCAACCGTATGTCAGCTCCGTGGACTCCGACGGTGAGGCCGGGCTCATCTACATCGACGGGGTCTTCTCCCACTCGATCCGCAAGGGGCCGCTGCTGCGAGCGCCGGGGAGCAGCACCGATCAACTCTGGGCAGTCGAGGACATCAGCGTTCGACCTCCGGATGCAGACGAACGAGCGGTTGCGGAGGCAACGCTCGATGCACTCCGGTGGCCTCGAGAGGAACTGCTCTACGCGCGCGTCGACATGGTGCGGGGTGGCGACGGGGCCCCGATGCTGCTCGAGCTGGAGCTCGCGGAGCCGTCGCTGTTCCTAGGCCTCGGCGACGGAGCGGCTGTCCGCCTCGCCGGCGCGATCGCGCGGCGCGTCGGGAGGCGCTGACAGGGTCGGACTGATCCTGTCCCGGGAGGCGCGTTCTGCCCGGTTGGTGATGATCAGCCGCGTCACGAGCGCGCTGAAGGTCTCATCGGGATCACGGGGCTCCTGGCGCGCCTTCGACAGACGTGCGCTCATCTATGAAGCCCTGCCGGACGTGGCATCGTCCGCGCGTTGAACATGGAGGCGTTCCTTCGCGTCCTCCTTGCGGTGCGCTCTCCCTGGCAGTCGAAGACGTTCGACACCATTGGCATCCTCTCGCTCCTGTGCCGCCGGAGCTGCCCTGACGCGCGAGGGCGCATGGCGCGGACGGAGCGGACGCAGCGTGTCGCGCGTCCTCCAGGCAGCCGCCGAGTCGAGGAGATCCGCGGCTACCGTGGGTCGTCCCAGTCCGAATCCCTGTCCGAGCGGGATGTCCAGCGAGCGGATTCGGTCGCTCACCAGCTCGTTCTCGACACCTTCGGCAATAACGATCGAGTCGTGCGCTCGCGCGAACTTCAGCGCGGACTTGATCGCGGCCTGTGCACTTCGCCGCGCGGCGTTCATGGTCAGGCTGCGCGCCAGCTTGACGAACTCCGGCTCCGCGGTTTCGAGCAGATCCATCGTGGCGAATCCCTCGCCGAGATCATCGATTGCAAAACGGATTCCCGCGCTGCGGTACGACGCGAGCACGAGCCGAAGTCGATCGAAGTCGCGAACGCTCTCGTGCTCGCCGATCTCGAGGACCAGCCGGGTCGGCGAGCGTCCAGTCCATTCGAGCAGCAGGAGGAGTTGATCGACATCATGGAGCGGATCGAGGAGGGCCGCGACGCTCACATTCATGAAGAGCAGGATCCCGGGCGGAAGCGGGGCCGCCTGGCTCAGCGCAGCGCGCCGGCACAGCCAGTCGAGGTCTCGGATATGCCCGGATCGATGCGCCACCTCGAACAGGGTCTCGACGCTGTCCGATGCGCCGAATCCCTCGGGGCGGGCCAGCGCCTCATAGCCGGCGACGTGTCCGTCATTGAGGTCGACGATCGGCTGGTACACGGAGTGAATCGGCCGTCCGCCAACAATCTCGCCGATCAACTCGGTGACCGAGGAACCGGAGGGCGTCACCTGCTCGGCGCCATCAACGTGGCGTCCGACGACGCGGTCGCGACCACTTCGCTTCGCCTCGTAGAGGCACTCATCGGCGCGACGCCACGCCGACATCGGATCGGTTCCCGCCGGGGCCGACGCCCAACCGAGGCTGATGTTCGACCGCCCGCCGGGGGTGGGCACGAGGTGCATGGCGGCGCGAAGCCGTTGGGCCGCGGAAGCGGCCTCGGCGGGATCGACATCGAGGAGGATGGCCGCAAACTCATCGCCGCCAACGCGCGCGATGACGTCCCAGCCGCGCAGCATCAGAGCAAGTGTCGTGGCGACGGTGCGCAGCACCGTGTCGCCCGCTTCATGGCCGAACTCGTCGTTTACACGCTTCAGATGGTCGACATCGATGGCCAGAATCGCGAACGGTTGCCTCGGAATCGTTCCCAGGATGCGGTCGAACTCGCGGCGGTTCTTCAAGCCGGTGAGACGATCCGTGCTGGCCAGCTCGGCCATCCGGAGGGCCTCCTCGCGCAGCGCACCCTGCGCCCGAATTCGCGTCACCACGCGTGCGGCCTCGGCGCCGATCTCGGTGATCGCCTCCGCGGAAAGCGTCTCGGCGCTCGGCAGGGCCTCGAAGAAGTAAGCGAGCACACCGACAATGCCCGTCGCCGTCGTGATCGGGCAGGCGATCGCTGAGCGGACCCCCAGCGAGACCGTTGCGGCGACCTGCGCCGACGTCCCCAGCTCGTTGAGATCGGACACAACCACCAGCTTCTCGGTGGTGCGCACGCGCGCCATCAGGGCTTCGATCGGGCCCGATGCGCCACCGGCGGCGATGTCGAGCGCATCTCGAGTCGCGCGCGGAAAGGCATGTCGCGACGTCGCATCGCCGCGTCCCTGCTCCTGCCGCGCAACGAACATCTCGCTGAACGTCGCGCCAAGCCGGTGCGTGGTCAGCTCGAGGATGAGCTCGGCTGCAGTGTCGACGTCGGTGCACTCGGTGAGCGCGCGGAAGAGTGAGAACTGCAGATCGCGGCGCCGCTGCTCCGACTGCTCGGTGAGATCGCGGGTTACCGAGAAGAAGCCGCGCAGGTCGCCGTTATCGCCGTAAGTGGCAGTAATCGAGACGCTTGCCCAGAAGCGGCTTCCGTCCTTGCGGACCTGCCACGTCTCGTGCACGCTCTCTCCGGCAAGTGTGCCAGCGTCTTCGCCGGTCGCACTGACCGGCCAGCCTCGCGGGTACAGCACCGAGTAATGCCGCCCGATCATCTGATCGGCGGTGTAGCCGAAGATCCGTTTCGCGCCGGTATTCCAGCTCAGTACCGTTCCCGCTGGATCGACGGTCATGAGCGCTTCGTCGAAGACGCCGTCGACGAGCGCGCGCAGGCTCTTTTCGCTCCGCCGGATCCCCTGCTCCGATGCTTCTCGGGCGGTGACATCGCGGAAGGTGACCAGAAGTCGCTCTCCATGCCTGCTGATGCGCACATCACGCACCTGCTCGATGTCCGGATCGGCGCGCAGGGTCCGAAATCTCAGCCCATCGATTGCGCAGGGAATGTCAGTTGCCAGGACGTTGCGGAATGCGGTGAGGAGCGCGCTCGCCGCCTCGTGCTCGAGATCGCGAAAGCTCGTTTCGACGAGCGAACCGGGCCGGAGCGGATCGGCGACCAGGTCACCGGAGAGCTCTGCGGCTGCGGCGTTTGCATAGTCCACACGGAAGTCGGTGACCATCGGCCGGCGTCCGTAGACAGGCGAAAGGATGACGACGGCGTCGGCCATGGCCTCCAGCCAGAAGCGATCGCCCGGGTCCAACCCACCCGGTTCGGGGACACTGCGTTCTGCCGCCACGCGCCAGCCTCTCCTTTAACCGCAGCGATCCTGCGCGCCGGTTGTCGTCCCTTCTGGTCGGGCATAATCTGAGACACCCTTCCCACCACGTCTGTCCCACAGCGCACATAGGTAATGTCAAGTCAGGTCCCGGGCATGAGTCACGACGCCAGACATGACGTCGCCGGGGCGGGTGAGAACCGGATTCTCACCGCCCTTCCATCAGCAGATCGCGATGAGCTGTTCGGTCTTGTGAGAAACGTCACCTTGCCCGTGAAAACGGTGCTCTTTGAACCGGGAGCGCCAATCGAAGCCCTGTTTTTCCCGACCAACGGGGTCATCTCGCTGGTCACGCCGCTCCACGACGGCGCCATCGTCGAGGTGGCCACCATCGGCAACGAGGGGATCGTCGGCGTTCCGCTGGTGCCGCTCAGCGGCCTTGCGGTCCGCGCCATATCCCAGGTCGCCGGTCACAGCCTGCGCATCGACGCAGCGGCGTTTCTCGCACTCTCCGAACGCAGCACGGCACTTCAAGCCTTGGTCGACAAATACACGCAGGCGCTCTTCGGTCAGATCTCCCAGGCAGCAGCGTGCAACCGGCTTCACTCCAGTGAGGAACGCCTCAGCCGCTGGCTGCTGATGAGCCACGATCGCGTCGGTTCCGACCAGTTCATGATCACTCAGGAGTTCCTTGGGCAGATGCTCGGGGCGAGACGCTCAACGGTCTCGGTGTCGGCCGGCATCCTCCAGCGAGCCGGGCTGATCCGCTACGTCCGCGGTCACGTCACCATCGTCGACCGTGCCGGGCTCGAGGCGGTCTCGTGCGAGTGCTACTCGGTGATCAGGAACGAGTTGGAGCGGGTCGTCGACCCGTCGCCACAGCGTCCCCCGAAGGCGGCTCCAGAGCGACTGTGACGGCCGCGCCGACGGGGCGGCAGTACGAGCTTGTGCATGGGGCCCAACGAGCGGTCGTCGTCGAGATCGGTGCTGGACTCCGCGGGTACGGCAGCGATTCCGTCCCCTTCGTCGACGGATACGGGGTCGAGCAGGAACCAGACGGCGGACGCGGTCAGCTACTCCTCCCCTGGCCGAATCGTATCGCCGGCGCCACATATCGCTTTGCGGGCGAGGAATTTCGGCTGCCGGTCAATGAGCCGAGGACGGGAAGCGCCATTCACGGGCTTGTCCGCGACAAACGATGGCGGCTGGTCGATGCATCGTCAGCGGCCGTGACCCTGACGCTGGACCTGGCGCCAAAGGGTGGATATCCCTTCCGGCTCGGCCTGACCGCGTCATATACATTGAATGACAGCGGTTTGACCGTCAGCGTCAGCGCGGTCAACGATGGCGATCGGTCGTGCCCGTATGGCGCCGGCGCGCATCCCTACATTCGCCTCGCAGGCGGCGGCCCGATCGACGATGCGCTGCTCCACATCCCTGCGGACGCGACGCTGCAGGCAGACGCGCGTGGCATCCCCACCGGTTTGGAGCTTCCCGTCGACGGTACCGATTTCGACTTCCGGAATCCACGACCGATTGGGCCGCAGATCCTGGACACGGCGTTCACGCGGCTTGCCCCCGACGGCAAGGGAGTCATCCGAATCTCGCTGACGGATGCGGATGGCGGCCACGGCGCCGAGGTGTGGATGGACGGATCCCACCGCTACGCGATGATCTACAGCGGTGACACGCTCGCCGACGTCACGCGCCGCCGTCGCGGGCTCGCCATCGAGGCGATGACGTGTGCACCCGATGCGTTCAACTCCGGCGCCGGACTCGTGGTCCTTCAGCCCCGCGAGGCGCACACCAGCACGTGGGGAATCGCCCAGCTCTAGCCGGCCATTGCGACAATTCGACGCGACATGCGCGCTAAACGATTGCGGTCGCGAACGAGTGCGGTCTGCGTCACCGCGGTGGTGACCGGCACGCTGCTCAGCGGATGCCGAGGATCGTCAGCCGGAGCGGTCTCGCAGCCCACCAGCTTGCCCGCAAGCGCGTGCGCAGGCCATGTGGAGACCGGCGACCTCGCGGTCTCGATCGTCTTCGGCGGCCTGAGCCGCCCGATTGTCGTGCATGTCCCGAGTGGCTACACCGACCGCACGCCGGTGGCGCTGGTGCTCAACCTGCACGGCTCCGGATCGACCGCGCCCGCCCAGGAAGCGTTCAGTGGCATGGATTCCACGTCCAACGCCGATGGCTTCATCGTCGCGTACCCGCAGGGCGAGATCTCGTCAGGATCGGGATACGACTGGAATGTTCCCGGTGAGCCACTCTTCGGCGGCGGCGCATCGCCGGCGAACGCCCCCAACGATGTCGCCTTTCTCGCCGACGTGGTCCAGCGGCTCGAGGCGGGCCTGNNCCTGTGCATCGACCCGAATAGGGTCTTCTCCACCGGGTTCTCCGGGGGCGCCCGGATGACCAGCCAGCTCGGCTGCGACCTGCCCGGCACCATTGCCGCAATCGCCCCCGTCAGCGGGCTGCGCCTCCCGTCGCCGTGCACGGGTACGCGCGCAGTTCCGGTCATCTCGTTTCACGGAACAGCCGACGCCATCGACCCCTACGACGGCAACGGGCAGGCGTACTGGACATACAGCGTGCCGGACGCCGCACAGCGCTGGGCGGGGCACGACGACTGCGCCACCACACCGGAAGCGGCCAGCCCCGCACTGAAAGTGACGTTGACCGAGTACACCGGCTGCCAGGATGGCGCGACGGTGGAGCTGTACACGATCACCGGCGAGGGTCACGAATGGCCCGGCGGACCAATCCTCCCCGCGGAAGACACCAGCGTGCTCGGACCGCAATCCAGCGCAATCGACGCCGATACGACCATGTGGCAGTTCTTCGAGGCGCATCCACTGCCGGTGAGCTGAGCTTCCACATCGCTGGTCCAGGTGGTATGAAGCCCTCGTGTCCGCGACCATGCGTCCATCGCTCGCCCTGTTCATCACTGAGCCGGGGCGCGCGATCGCCGATTACGGCGCCATGCTCGCGACGTCGCCCGTCCTGCTCCGAGCGCCGCGCGGCGACGGCCACCCGGTCCTCGTGCTCCCCGGCCTGCTTGCCGAGGATGCCTCCACCGCGACGATGCGGCTGTATCTCCGTTCACTTGGCTACGAAGTGCACGGGTGGCGGCTCGGCCGCAACCTTGGCCCGACGGCGGCGATCCTCAGTGGCATGACCGCCAGGCTCGAAGCGCTCCACGGCTCGTCCGGACGCACGGTGAGCCTGGTCGGCTGGAGCCTTGGAGGGATCTTCGCGCGCGAACTCGCCCGCGCCCGTCCCGCGCTGACCCGCCAGGTGATCACCCTCGGCAGCCCATTCCGGCTCGGCGATCCGGCCGACAGCCGTGCCGACGCAGCGTACCGGCGCCTCGGCGTCCTTCACGTCAGCCCCGGTTCGCTGCCTCCGCGCGAACGCCTCTCACGTCCGATACCCGTGCCGACCACCGCAATCTACTCGCGGCTCGACGGCGTGGTCCCGTGGCAGGCGTGCATGAACACACCCGGGCCACACCGCGAGAACGTCGCGGTGTACAGCAGTCACATGGGCATGGGACACAACGCCGCCGTGCTCTGGGTGATCGCCGATCGGCTCGCCCAACCCGAAGGTGCCTGGAGGCCGTTCCGGGCGCCGTCGCTCGCCCGTCACCTCTTTCCGGAGCGCACCGCCGCCTGACCGTCCGGCGAGACCGGGCGCAATCGGGCAGCCCGTGGCGCCCGCTTCTTGCGGGCACGGGACGCGTCGTCTCGCGATCCGCCGGCTGCGGCGACCAGTTCACGCATGCCTTCCTCGATGCCGTCGCGAAGCACGTCGATGTCGGTCACGGTGTCGTAGTCGCCGGTGATCCCGAAGAAGAGACGGCCGCAGTACGAGAAGATCGCGATGCTGATGCGGACGCTTCCCATGATCGGCACGTAGGGATACGAGTAGACCATCCGGCGTCCGACGACATAGAGCGGGTACTGCGGACCGGGGACATTGGTGGTGACGGTCTGGAGTGCGCGCTGCGGGGTCCGGGCGGCGAGCCGCGCACCGAGCGAGAGCAACATCGGAGGAGCGAAACCTGCGAGCTTGACGAGTGCGTCGCCCGCGACCGCCTGCTTCGACTTCTTGAGCATGGACAGCTGTCCTGCGATTGCAGTGAGACGCTCTCGCGGGTCCGCAATCGACACCGGCAGCCCGGGGAAGATGCCGGACACGCGGTTGTTGTACACGCCGCGTTCCGAGTCCGCGCGTACCGACACCGGTACCAGGGTGCGAACCACCCGATTGGACACGTCCTCGCCGCGGTGCAGGAGCAGCGCCCGGAATCCCGCGGTGATCGCCGCGAGGACAACATCGTTGACGGTGCCGCCCAGACCCTCGCGCACGACTTTCACGTCGTCGAGGCTGGCCTCTGCCCAACTCCACCGCCGATGCGGCCCGATCGGGCCGTTCAGCGAGGTCGCTGAACGCCTGCTCCACTCCGCGAGCGAGCGGAGCAGCCCAGCCCCTTCGGCGAGCCGGGTGCGCGGCCCCGCGGTGATACGCAGCCCGCCGGAGAGATCGCGGAGGCGACCGAGCGGGTCGGCGACGGTGCGGATCACCGCGTGGGCGGTGACAGTGAAGGTGCCGGGCTCTGGTTCGGGAGACCACGCCGATTCCTGCGGTTCCGTCGCCGTCGCGTCGGTGGAGTCGAACATCACGGTGAGCAGGTCGGTCGCGGAGACGCCGTCGACCATGCAGTGATGCACCTTGGAGATCACCGCCCACCGGCCATTCTTCAGGCCCTCGACCATCCACAGCTCCCAGAGTGGCTTGCTGCGATCCAGGGTCTGCGCGAAGACCCGGCCGGCCAGGTTGCGCAGCTCGTCCTTGCCGCCCGGCGGTGGAACGGCGGTGTGGCGGATGTGATAGAGGATCTGGAAGTGGGGATCGTCGACCCACACCGGCCGCCCGACGCCACCCGGGGCGAACCGCACCTTCTGGCGGTATCGCGGCACCAGCGGCAGCTTGCCCGCGATGAGCCTGACCAGGTCGCCATATGCCGGCGCAGGGCCTTCGAGGACCGCCACCGATCCGATGTGCATCGGATTGCTGCCGTTCTCGATGTGGAGGAACGCCGCGTCCTGCACGCTCATCACATCCACGTCAAGGCCCTCCAGCTGGCGGCACCGGCAGGTACGTGCGGTCGCACTCCGCAGGCTGTCGATCATCACCCATCGCAGCCGGGATTGTCAGATCAGCGCACGACCTTCGATTTGCCCGGCCTGGCGCTGCAGGGAACGCACAACGCCGCCCAGGGCACTGCCGCCAGGCGCTCGTCCGGGATCGGCCGGCCGCAGCTCACGCAGCGTCCATACGTACCGGCGTCGAGCCGCTCCAGCGCCTGGTCGATCTCGGCCACGGTCGAGTAGATGGTGCGTGCCTGGTAGGCGTCGGTCATCCGCTCAACCGCGTAGGCGGTGGCGTCGCCGATTCGCTTGCCAAAGCCGAGGTTGGCGACCTCGGCGGGATCGTGCGCACCCAGCTGATCCACCTTGTCGACGATCTCCGAGCGCTTCTGCATCAGCAGATCACGCGTCCGTGCCTGCGGGTCTGCCCGATCCATCAATGCACCAGCCTACGCCGCTCTCCGGGCAGGTCGAGGCCATCCGACCAAGGCCGGGACTCAGCCCTTGATGGCGGGATTGAGTTCGCCACGACCGGCCCGGCGGTCGAAATGTGGCGATTTGCCGATGGAAAGCGACCATTCCGTTGTCAGCAGCCGCGCCGCGAGACAGCAAACTCTCTCCGTGGCTACTCGGTCTTCTGATGTGCGCCTCGAGGTCCTGACCCGGCTCGGACACTCACTTCCTGGGGCACGAAGCCCGGCTGAGGCGTCCGCCGAGGTGGTCGACGCCCTCGCCGCGCTGGACGTCGCCGGCATCGTGAGTGCCGTCGAATCGGACATGGCGATGGTGCTCGCAGTGAACGTCCCGCAGACGTTGACCGCCAGGCTGTCGACGCGACTTGCGGGGACCATGGTGGGAATGCGCATCCCCCTCGACGGCGTCGAATCCCTGCGCAAACCCGTCCGGCTCAGACGCCCCTACTACGGCGCGGCCGATGCCTCCGAGACCTTGCGACGCCTCACCACGGACTCGGCGCTGGCGAAAGCGCTGCCGAATGCGGCCGACGAGCGCGAGGTCCTGGCGGTGCCTGTGACCTGCCGGGACCGTGTCGTCGCGGTGCTCTCGGTATGGGGACCAGGGGCGCGCCCGGAGCTCGGCCCAGTCCTCGAGGTGGTTGGGGCGATGCTTGGCGGTGCGTGGTCGGCGGAAGCCCAGCCGGCCGTTCAGCATTTCGATGCGGCCGCATCGGCAGCACCTGACCGGCGGCTCCGGGGCACCGTTGCGTCGCTGCTCAAAAGCGGCGCGATCGTCGCCGCGCTGCAACCGATCGTGCGCCTCGTGAACGACACCGTCATCGGATATGAGGCGCTCGCCCGTTTCCCACCGCGCGCGCGGATCCACACGCCTGACCAGCTCTTCGGTGCGGCCGCCGCGCTGAACATGCAGTCCTCGGTCGACCGTGCATGCGTGCGTGCAGCATTGCAGGCCGCGTCCAACATCGGAGAGGCCGATCTCTTCGTCAACGTTCTCATCGGCACGCTCGTCGACCAGAGCGGTGTTGAAGCTCTCGACAAGGCCGTTCATGACGCCCGGGTTGACCCCGCAGCGGTGGTCCTTGAATTCAGCGAACGTGAGCCGGTTCCGGACCTCGCGTTGCTGCAGCGGATCGCGGCGGAGTTGCGCGCGCGCGGCTTCCGGATTGCTGTCGACGATGCGGGTGCCGGCCACGCGAGCATGCGAGTGATCGCAGAGCTGCGCCCTGAATTCATCAAGGTCGATCGCTCACTGATCACCGCAATCGACGCCGACCGCGCCCGGCGGGCGCTGGTTGTGGCGCTCCTCTCATTCAGCGGGCACATCGGCGCGCGCGTCATCGCCGAGGGGATCGAGACGCAGCGCGAGCAGGAGACGCTGCAGTCGCTCGGCGTCCAGTTCGGGCAGGGCTGGTTGCTCGGCCGGCCGGTGCTGCCCCACCCGCTCAAGGGCGACACCTCCATGGAGGTTGTCGATCCGACCTGGTTCGCGCAGCGAGTGGTCTCACCGACGCGAGTTGCGTCCGCGGTGTCAGAGCCCACGGCTGCGGGAGACATCGCTCCCGAGGGCCTGGTGTCCAAGGCCCGGCCGCGACGCGGGCTCGCCCGCGCGCTCAGCGACGCCGCGCTGGCACTGCAGAGCGAGCACGACCCGATGCGCATTCTCAGCGTGATGGCGGAACAGATGAGCCGGGTGGTCCCCGTCAGCGAGATGGCGATCTTCGTCGCCGACTACGAAACCTTCCGGCTCGTTCCCATGCTTGCGACCGGGCCCGACCGCGACGAGATCATGGCGGACAGCATGGCGCTGGACGCCGGGATCACCGGCTGGGCATTCGCGAAAGGGACTCCGCAGAACATTCCTGACACCTCAATGCACCCGCTCGCGCGACAGATTCCCGGGACCTCCTACGTGCAGGAATCACTGCTGCTCGTACCACTGGTCGCAACCGAGCACAAGCTCGGCATCATCAACTGCTGGCGCCTCGGCGTCGACCAGTTCAGCGCAAGCGAGCTCGAGGCTGCGTCGCTGTTCGCACACGTCGCCGCGTCCGCATGGCGCAACGCCCAGCTCTACGGTGAGCTGGTCAACGCCGCGATGACCGACCCGCTCACCGGCCTCTACAACAGCCGATGGCTGCGCGACGCAGGCGAGCGCGACATCGCCCGGGCGGCGCGCGAGGGCAAGCCGCTGTCGCTGCTGCTCGTCGACCTCGACCATTTTAAGGCGGTCAACGACAGCGCCGGACACGCCATCGGAGACGTCGTGCTCCAGCGCGTGGCGGCGCAGCTGCGCACCGCCGTTCGCGGAACCGACGCGGTGGTTCGACTCGGTGGTGAAGAATTCGTGGTGCTGCTCCATGAGTGCTCCGCGGAGGGCGCCATGATCGCCGCCGAGGCGGCGCGCGGAGCCGTCCGGGATGTGGTCGTGCCTGACGGATGCAGCCTGGATGGCCTCACCGCATCGATCGGCATCTCAACGTATCCCGAGCACGGCGCCACGCTGGACCTCCTCCTGGGTGCAGCCGATCGTGCGATGTACTCGGCGAAGCACGAAGGACGCGACCGCTCGATGCGCGCAACCGCGGCGGCGGGAGTGGGCAAGATCATCGCGCTTCCCCGGCGGCGCCCCCCGCGCCCGAGCGCGCCAGGCGTCGTCTCCGGGAACTGACCGGCCGCAGCCTGGCGCTGCGACGGACCGTCAGGATCGCTCAGGCCCGCGCGCCCATGTGGGTGTGCGCCCACTCGCCAAGCGCCGTCAGCGCGGGTCGCAGCGCCTCACCGCCCGGTGTCAGCCGGTAGAGGGACGCGATCGGCGGACCGTCGATCACCTCTCGCGTCAGCAGCCCGGCGTCCCGAAGCTCGGTGAGCCGCGCCGAGAGCATGCTTTCGGTGATCCCTGGGATGGCGCGCGCGATCTCCGCAAACCGCGCGGGGCGCTCGAGCAGGACGCCGATCACGACCCCCGTCCAGCGTTTGCCAAGCACGGCGAACACCGAGGTCAGCGCGTCATCGCAGCGAATCGCCCCCGCCCGACAGTCCTGATCCATCTCGCATCTCATGGTACCCGGGCCGACGGCTGCCGATAGTCGACTGTGGGCGCCCGGATATCGCGGCGCCGTCATGTCGTTTGCGCCCTTCATGACCGCCGTGCAACCGAACAACGCGGTGGTGTCGCGGTCTGGCCGATAAGTGCGGTCGCGTACCGACCGCGATTTGCACCTCCAGCAACGTGATCGTGCGGCATCCCCCATCCGTCTGCAGGTGACTCAAAGTGTCGGTATCGCCTCCTCAGCTCGCGCCCGATACGCGTAAGCCCCGCGGCCACGCGAATGGCGTCGCGCGCACGCACGAGCACGAGGTCATCGGCCGCGCCGCCCGGCAGGCGCCGCGCGAAGGGTCGATCAGCCCGGAGGCGATGTTGATCGCCACGCTGACGCTCTTCAACGAGTCCGAAGACCTCGATGCGACGCTGCGCAAGACGCTCACGATTCTCACCATGGCGCTCGACGGGCGCATCGGCGAGATCTGGCTGCGCCGCGGTGAAGCGCGTGACGTCGAGCTGCGCTACTCCTCGTCAGACGGCACTCCTGACGTCGTGGCATTCGAAGCGGAAGGACTTGCACTCGGTCTCGGTGCCGGGCCGGCACTGGTCAGCCGTGTGGTGAGGACCGGTCGTGCGTCGGCGGTGGCCTCTGTGGCAGCGTCAGGGAAGGGCAGCCGCGCCGCGATTGCGGCCGCCGCCGACATCCATAGCGCGCTGACGTTTCCGATCCGTGGCAGTGAGACGCTCGTCGGCGTGCTGGTCATCTTCAGGGAGTCCCCGATGCGGCCCTCGCGCGCCGCGCTGGCGTCGATGCCGGTCATCGGTCGGCATCTTGGGCGCTTCATCGAGCGCGCTCGCGCTGAGGAAGCGATTCACGAGGCCGCCATGGAACTTGCGTCGCTTGCATCCACCGATGCGCTCACCGGGCTCAAGAACCGACGCGAGTTCGACCGGGCACTGCGCACCATTCCGCGCCTGCCCTTTGCGGTGCTGTCGGTGGACGTCGACGGTCTCAAGTACATCAATGACACCGCGGGCCATGCCGGGGGAGACGCGCTCCTGCGAGTCGTCGGTCACACACTCGGACTGCTGGTCCGGGGCTGGGACGTGATGGCACGCGTGGGCGGCGACGAGTTCGCGGCCCTCCTGCCTGAGGTCGGTGTCTTCGGTGCCCAGCTGGTTGCCGAGCGCATGCGCGTTGCCATGCACTCCCTGGTGCTCGCGACCGGGCCGGTCCGCATCACCGTCGGCTGGAGCGCCGCCCCAGGGGGCGCCGATCCACTGTCGGTGTGGCAGCGCGCGGACGAGTCGCTGTACCAGGCCAAGCGTGCGGGTGGCGACCGGGTTGCCGGGTCGTCCTACGAGGGCGGCGAGATGGCCGACATCGCCGAGCGGTCGTANNCCCGAGGGTTTCGCGGCGATGGACTCCGTCGAACCCGTCTTCGAGTCTGCTCGCATCGGCGGGCAGATTCGGGATCTCGACTGGGTGTGCCGGCGCCGAGCGGTGCAGGATGCGAAGCTGCTGCCAGACGGCACCACCATCTTCCTGAACATCAGTGCCGCGGCGCTGCTCGATCCGGTGCACGGTGTCGACCAGCTACTGCTCCTCCTGAGGAGCACGGGACGGTCGCCGTCGAGTGTCGTGCTCGAGATCACCGAACACGAACGGATCCGCGACTACGACGTGCTCGCCCAGGTCCTCGACGCATATCGTGCCGAAGGGATTCGCTTCGCGCTCGATGACGTCGGTGAGGGACACGCCACCATCGAGCTCCTCGCCGCCTCCGGGAGCGAATTTCTCAAATTGGGACGGAGCCTGACCATGACGTCCACTAAAGTTGGATCACACGCCGCCATGGATGCGACCCTCGCATTCGCGCGGGTGAGCGGTGCCGCGGTTATCGCCGAGGGTGTCGAGAACGAGTTCGTCGCCGACCTCATGAAGGCGGGTGGCATCACGCTCGGTCAGGGCTTCGGCCTGGGCAAGCCAACCATAGCCACTGATCTCGAAGATGTCGCCGCGGCGCTCGCCGCGCGTGCGGCTCTGAGCGAGCTGCGGCCCCGTCCTGGCGTGCCTTCAGTCAGCTAGCCAGGCGCGGGACAGTGACGCGATGGGGGCATACAACACCATCGCCCTCACCGCGAGCACTGCCACGAGTCTTCATTCCACTTCCGGCGCCAAGGCTGCGCCGCCGCAGCGCAGGAGATCTGTTCCACAGCGCACATACGCAGGCATTGTTCGCGACTGTCACAACCGTCATATCCGAGCGCGCACATGACTTGGACCTCGGGAACATGCGTTCAGTTCGGCTGAGATCCTGTGGCATCAACACCGATGGCTGCGGGTCGCAGCCCGGTTACGCGATGTCCCACTGCGGTGGCTGGGGCTACCCTCGGGCGGATGGTCACCATTCTTCTCTCCGTGAATGATGGCCCCCGATAGCCTTCGAGACCTCCGTCACTCGCTCGGAACGTATCAGAACGCTTCGGCGATCACCGGCGTCCTCCAGCTCGCCATCGACGCTCTCGACCTTGAGGTCGCGACCTTGCTTCGTCACGGCGAGGCGGTGATGTCGGTGCACGTGCGTCAGCGAGCAGATGCGGAGGCAGTGACGGAACGCCGCCCGCAGACAACGGATGCGGCTTCGACGCCGCTGCTCGGGCCCTGCATCGTGATTCCGGCGGGCGGCATGCGCTCACGACGCGAGTGCACGTTGCGCCTGCAGCGATCTCCTGGGTCTCCCTTCACGGATCAGGACAAGGCGATTGCCGCCGTGATCGCCGCCGCCGTCGTGTATACAGAGGCGGCGCTCGAGTTGCTGACCCGCGAAGGCGGATGGGCTACGGCCGAAACCGACAGCATGGAAACCGGCCGGCTGCGAAAGCTGCTCCGCGACCGCGACGCTCTGCTCGACCAACTCTCCGGGATCCAACACGCGTTATCGCAGCGGGCGCCACTTCGCGAGATCCTCGACGCTGTCGTCGATGCCGCCGTCGAGCTCATCGGCGACGAGACGGTGAATCTCCGTCTCCAGGATCCTGAGGATCCCACGCATCTCATTCGCGTCGCGGGTCGCGGGTATTCGGCCGAGGTCGAGCCCTTCATCGCGCGGATCCGCAGCGATGAAGGGGCTGTCGGACGCGCCTTCACCGAACGCAGGCTGGTCGTCGTCGAGAACTACCAGACCAGTCCCGACCGCCTCCAGGTGCTCCGTGGTGAAGGCCTCGAGGCCGCCATGTCCGCGCCCGTCGAGGAGAACGGCCACGTGATCGGCGCCCTCACCGTCGCCACCCACCGCCGCGGCCGCACCTATAGCCTGACCGAGCAGCAGATGCTGGTCACGTTCGCGGTCCACGCCAGCGTCGCCCTCACGAATGCCCGTATCGCGGACTCGATGGCGCACCTCGCCTTTCACGACGCGCTCACCGGTCTCCCCAACCGCGCTCTGTTCGTCGACCGGGTGACGCAGGCACTGGCGCGTAGCAGCCGAACCACTGGGATCACCGCGGTGCTCTTTGCCGATCTCGATAATTTCAAGGCGATCAACGACAGCCTCGGTCATGCCGCCGGCGATGAGCTCCTCGTGGTCATCGCACGCCGGCTCCGTGAGTCCCTGCGCCCATCGGACAGTGCCGCACGATTCGGCGGCGACGAGTTCGCGATTCTGCTCGAGGATATCGGGAGCGAAGGGCGCGCCGTCAACACATGCCAGCGAATCATGGTGTCACTGGTCGCACCAGTCGACATCCAGGGCACGATGATCGACCCTGGAGCCAGCATCGGCGTCGCGCTCAGCGGCAACGCATTGTGCAATGCCGACGGTCTCCTCCGCGACGCCGACGTCGCGATGTACGCGGCCAAGGCCGCCGGCAAGGGTACCTACAAGCTCTTCAGCTCCACGATGCAGCCACACGTGGTCCGCCGCATGCAGCTCGAGTCGGACTTCTCGCAGGCGCTCGATTGATCGCGACTCAGCCGGCGGTGATGAGTATCACCGCGACCAATGCCGCGCCGACGCCGGCGACCTGCGCCGGACGAAGCCGTTCACCGAGCACGACCATCGAACAGAGAACGGTCGAAACCGGGTAGAGCGAGACCAGCACCGCAACGATGCTGAGCAGGCCGCCGTGGACGGCCAGCAGATACAGCGCGTTGGCACTCACATCGAACACTCCGGCGGCGATGATCACGACCGGGTTGGCCGCACCGAAGGACGGGATCCGGCGCGCCGCGGCGGAGACTGCGAGGAGCACCGCCACCGAAGCGCCGCGCGCTGCGACCAACGGCCACAGATTTGCATCAGGCGACGTTTTCGCAATGGCCACGTAGAACAGGCCGAACCCGAGTCCCGCGCCGAGCGCGAGCAGCAGCGTCCCGCCACCAAGACGCGTGGCGCGATGTCCGCCTCCGCTGAGCAGCGCGACCGCAACGACGGCCGCGGCAATGCCCACGTACTGCAGTGTCGCCGGACGTTCGCCGCCACCGACGCCCACGACGATCGGCACCACCACGGCCACGACACCGGTGATCGGCGCGACCAGCGACATCGCCCCCGAGGCGAGACCCCGGTACAGCATGGCGACGCCGGCGGCGCCGGCGAGCCCCCCAAGCGCACCGTAGCCGAGGTCCGCACCGGTTGCGGTTCCGCCGACAATCGTCGCGACCACGAGCATCCCGACAAGACCGACGCCCTGGGAGATAACGAGCACCGAGAGCAACGACGTCGCCCGGTTGGCGAATCCGCCAAGGAAGTCTCCGCTTCCCCACAGTGCGGCCGCGGCGAGCGCCAGTCCGATGCTCAGGCGGTGGTCACCGACGCCGCGGCCTGCAGTCCCAACTCCTCGACCGATGCCTGACGCATCAGATATTTCTGCACCTTGCCGGTCACCGTCATCGGGAACGAGTCGACGAACTTCCAGTAGCGCGGAATCTTGTTGGTCGCGATGCGTCCGCGGCAGAACGCCTCAAGCGATTCAGTGGTGGGCGCGCTGCCCTCCCTCGGCTTGACCCAGGCCATGACCTCTTCGCCGTAGCGCTCGGACGGGACACCGATGACCTGCACGTCGCTGACGTCGGGATGCCCGTAGAGGAACTCCTCGATCTCGCGCGGATAGATGTTCTCGCCGCCACGAATGATCATGTCCTTGATGCGACCAACGATGTTCACGTAGCCCTGGTCGTCCATGGTGGCGAGATCACCCGTGTGCATCCAGCGCGCGATGTCGATCGCGTCGGCGGTTGCGGCCTCGTTGTTCCAGTACCCGAGCATCACGCTGTATCCGCGCGTGCACAACTCGCCGGATTCCCCGCGACCCACGATCGCTCCGGCTTCCGGATCGATCACTTTGACCTCGACATGCGGATGCACCCTGCCCACGGTTCCGACGCGCTTCTCCAGCGGGTCGTCGAGCGCGCTCTGTGTGGAGACCGGCGAGGTCTCCGTCATGCCGTAGCAGATGGTCACCTCACGCATGTTCATGCGCGATTGCACCTTCTTCATCACCTCGACGGGGCACGGTGACCCGGCCATGATCCCAGTGCGCAGGCGGCTCAGATCGTGCTGTTCGAAGCCGGCATGCTCGAGTTCAGCGATGAACATTGTTGGCACGCCGTAGAGCGACGTGCAGCGTTCCTGCTCGGTGATGCGGAGCACCGTATCCGCGTCGAACGCCTCGCCGGGCACCACGATGCAGGCGCCGTGCGACGTGCAGGCGAGGTTGCCTAGCACCATGCCGAAGCAGTGATAGAACGGCACCGGGATGCAGACGCGATCCTCGGGAGTGTATTTGACGGTCTCGCCGATGAAGAACCCGTTGTTGAGAATGTTGTGGTGGGACAGCGTCGCGCCTTTCGGGAAACCGGTGGTCCCGGAGGTGTACTGAATGTTGATCGGGTCGTCGAACTGGAGCACCGACTCGATCGCCGCGAGGGCTTCGTCAGAAACGCCTCTGCCGTCACGCAGCAGCGAGCCCCAACCGTCCTCGAGCACCAGCGCCTCGCGAAGCTCGGGGCAGGCGCCCTTCACCTCGCGGAGCATGCGCACGTAGTCGGCCTGGCGGAAGGCGCGCGCGAGGATCAGAAACGAGACCCCCGACTGACCGAGCGCGTATTCGAGCTCCGACGTTCGGTACGCCGGGTTGATGTTGACGAGAATCGCGCCGATTCGAGCGGTGGCATACTGGGTGACCACCCACTCGAAGCGATTCGGCGACCAGATGCCCACCCGGTCCCCGCGCCGGACCCCGCGAGCGATCAGGCCCCGAGCGACAAGCGAGGTCTGCTCCCAGAGCTGCCGGTATGTCGCCCGGTACTGCTGGTGCGGAACGACCAGCGCCTCCGACTCACCGTGCCGCTCGACGGTCCGCCTGAGGTTGTCGCCGATGGTCTCGCCGAGCAGCGGCAAGGAGCTGGGTCCGGATGCATACGAGAGCATGCTGCCTCGACCTCCTCGTCAGGCGATGGACACAGTGTGCGCGGCCGCACCTCGCAACCATACCCGGCGTGACGGCAGTAGACGCGCGGCGACGACGGCATCCGCATGCGGTCGGACGGGACCCAGCTACGGTCTCAAACCGGACTATTCAGCCTCCGCTGAGGTCCCGTCCGACCCACGCTCAGAGACACTTTCGCGACTGGGGCTGGCGGCAGTCCCTGACGAGCCCGGCCAGCGTTCGCACTCCTTCGGTGAGGACCTGCTCGTTGGCGCCGCCGAATCCCAGGATCAGCCCGGCCCGGCTCGGAGCCGCTGCGTAGCAGGCGGAGAGCGGTGCCGGAAACAGGCTGCACTCCGCCGCTCGACTCGCCACCTCCAGGTCATCGACGTCCTCGGGGATGAAGGTCACCAGGTGCAGTCCGGCGTCGGTGTTCTCGATGGTTAGCACGTCCCCGGCATGCTCGCGAATGGCGGCGATCAGGGCGTTGCGGCGGGCCAGGTAAATGGCACGCATGCGGCGCAGATGCCGGGCAAAATGCCCTTCCTTGAGAAAGTCGGTGAGCACGAGTTGGTAGAGCAGCGGCGAGAAGAGATCCAGCGCCTCGCGCACGCGGATGAACCTGGGAATCAACTCGTGCGGCACGACCACGTAGCCGAGGCGCAGCGCGGGAAACAACACCTTGCTGAAGCTGCCGAGGTAGATGACCCGGTCACCGGTGTCCATCCCCTGCAGGGAGCCGAGAGTCCGGCTCGAATATCGGAACTCGCTGTCGTAGTCGTCCTCGAGAATCCATGACTCGTTGCGCTCGGCCCACCCGAGCAGCTCGAGACGGCGCGAGACCCCGAGCGAAACGCCGAGCGGATACTGATGCGAAGGAGTCACGTAGACGAACCGTGCGCGTTCCCCGAGCCGGGTGATCGCGGCGACGTCGATCCCTTCTTTGTCGACGGCGATCGGAGCGATGCTCGCGGCCGAACCCGCGAGCGCCGAGCGCGCGCCTCGATAGCCCGGATCCTCCATGCACGCGATCGAATCCGGCGTGGCCAGGGTCATCGCGGCGAGTCGGAGACCCATCTGGGATCCGGAGACGACGATCACCTGGTCGGGGTCGCAGTCAACCGCCCGGGCGGTACGCAGATACGCCGCGATTGCGTCTCGGAGCGGCGCGTATCCTCCTGGGTCAGCGTAGGCGAGCAGATCCTCGCTGAGCCGGCCGGCATGGCGCCGGGTCAGACGCGCGAAGGTGTCATTGGGGAAGCGATCGAGGGCGGGGAGGCTTTTGAAGACTCCTGAGCCATCGTCGCGCCGGCTCCGGGCCGGGCCGGGCGTGACCACGAAGGGCCGCTTGCGGACCGGCAGCGGTGGACGGCGCAGTCGCATCGGCCTCGCAACCTCGTCGGGGATGCAGTCGCGGACGTACGTCCCCGAGCCCACCTTGCCCTCGAGATATCCCTCGTGGAGCAACTGCTCGAACGCGTTGAGCACGGGAAGGCGCGAGATCTGCAGCTCGGCGGCAAGTGTCCGGGTGGATGGGAGTCGCTGGCCCGGCCCAAGCCGCCCGCTCAGGATCGCCGTGCGATAGCCGTCGTAGATCTGCGTGTAGAAGGGCACTCCCGACAACCGATCGAATGGGATGTACGGGGTGAGCCCGGCGCTCGGCGCGGTCTTCATGGAAACGCGCGTCGGCGGTGCCACTTCCGCGCATTCGCGAACGTCCATTCCGTCATCCCACTTTGCGCGAATCGCATCGTGCCATTTTGTGCGCTCGCACGCCGCTCCTCATCACCCAACAGAATGACTTTTCGCGCCCGCACCGCATTGGAGCGATTGCAGCGGCACCGTGATGGGCGCGAACGTTCCCGAGCGCGGAATACGAAATCCCTTTCCCTGTAGCACTTTTGCTGAGAGCCGCCGAGCCATTCTGCACGTTTCGCTGAACTACTTCATCACCCGTTGGAGTGAATTTCGTCCACAACTCTCTAGTCGCATGTGGGTGTTACGTCTCGTGCCCTTCAGGACCAGTGCGTCTTGTTATGAGGAGGTACATATGGCGTTGCAACACATGTTGGGATGGAGGAGCCCTTCGACACGGTGATCGGCAACGCCATCCCTTACGCGTTCTTCTCCGAAGGACACGCGGCCGCAAATGCGGCCATGGACGGGAACGTCCAGTCAGGCGTCGGCGCCGCGGGCGGCGGTGGCGTCGCGCCCCAGCCATGACGTGCTCCTCGACGGTCGATC
This sequence comes from Candidatus Dormiibacterota bacterium, assembly GCA_003132805.1. Lineage (GTDB taxonomy): Bacteria > Chloroflexota > Dormibacteria > Aeolococcales > Aeolococcaceae > Palsa-851. Next base: position 48,849 of record PKYW01000013.1, read on the forward strand.
CACACTGTCCGCAACCCGAGGGTCTGGGCTGGAACGTGATCGTGGAACAGGCTCTGAGCGACATGCAGCAGGCGGCCGTCTTCGACGCCCAGCGCGCGCACGCGTTGCACGAGCACCTCGAAATTGTTGAGCGTTGGCTTGTACGAGCCGACGTCCTGCGCGGTGATGATCGCGTCGAACTCGACGCCCAATCTCTCGTTGCTCATCGCGAACGATGCGCGGTCGACATTGGAGAGGATGACGAGCTTGTACTGTCGCGAGAGCGCACGCAGCGCAGCCGGCGAATCGGGGAACGCGGGCCAGTCCCCCACCGAGGTGGCGAGTCGCTCGGCGTCGGCCGAGCCGACGTCGACCCCGAAGCTCGCCCCCAGGTTTCGCATCGCGGCATCAAGGATGTCGGGATACAGCGCTGTGGGATGCTCCGCCTCCTCTCGAGCCTCGATCTGCGCATATCGCTCGAGCAGTTCCTCGCTGCTCGCGGCCACACCGTGGGCGTTCGCCCACGGGCCGAGGACCGCGCTGATGCCCGCCTCCCAGTCGATCAGCGTTCCATAGCAGTCGAAACTGAGCGCGTCGAAATCAGTAAGGTGCATCTAGCGGTTCATTCTCGCCGCTCTGGCCTCGGTTGGTAGTCTTCGCCGCAGTGGATAACGCTGCCGACGGACCCGCCTACCTTGGCCCAACCACATTCTGCAAGGTGCCGCTCCTGACGAGCGCCGCCCAGCTCGACGACGTCAAGCCCGACGTCGCGATCGTCGGTGCACCCTGGGACGACGGCGTCACCTACCGCCCGGGCGCCCGCTTCGCCCCGCGCAGCGTGCGAACCGCTTCGTACCAGGCCGCCGAATGGCACCTCGAGCTCGAGATCGCGCCGCTCGAGGTCTTGCGTGTCATCGACTACGGCGATGCGCTCTGCCTCCCCGGCCTGGCGGAGGCGTCGCACGCGGCGATCCGGGAGCGTGTTGGCGAGGTCGCGCAGCGAAAGATCATCCCGATGGTGATCGGCGGCGACCACTCCATCACGTGGCCGTCTGCCACCGCGGTTGCCGCAGCGTATCCACCGGGGAGCGTCGGGATCGTGCACTTCGACGCCCATGCGGATACCGGCAACAGCAGCTGGGGGAACCTGTACTCCCACGGATCACCGATGCGCCGTCTCATCGAGTCGGGCGCGGTTCCGGGACGCAACTTCGTGCAGGTCGGGTTGCGCGGCTACTGGCCGCCCAAGGACGTGTTCGACTGGATGCGCGAACAGGGGATGCGCTGGCACCTGATGGGCGAGTTGCGTGATCGCGGCGTCGTCCCCGTCATCGAGGACGCGATCGCGCAAGCGCTCGACGGACCCGAGCACATCTATCTCTCGGTCGACATCGACGTGCTCGATCCCGGGTTCGCGCCGGGCACGGGAACGCCCGAGCCCGGTGGCATGCAGCCCGTGGACCTGCTCCATGCCATCCGGCAGATCGTGCTCCGCACCGACGTCGTTGCCATGGACGTCGTCGAGGTCTCACCGCCCTACGATTGGGCCGAGATCACCGCGCAGAATGCACATCGATGCCTGCTCGAGGCAATCTCAGCGCTCGCAGTCAAACGTCGCGACGGAGCGGCAGGACCAGGCTGAGTCAGTCCCGCACCGCTTGAGCGACTGCGCGCACGGCGACGCGCGAAGGCAGACCCAGCGCGAGCGGCAGTCCGAGAGCCGCGATCACGGCCAGCGCCGCAAGCGGGAGATACGCGTTGCCCATCACGGCCTGAATCACGAGCACGAGGACGACGCCGCCGAGGTTGCCCGCCATCAAGAGGAAGCCGGCGGCCGCGCCCTCACGTGCGTGGCCCGCGTGCACCNNAGCGCGATGACGAGCATCGGGCGGCGCCGATCGCGCGCAGCGACAACAGGTGGCAGGATTGCCGCGCCGACGATCCCACCGGCGGTGAGCACGGCGATGAGATTCCCGGCCGCACCGCCCTGCCCGAAGTTCGCGAGCACCGGCTGCAGCCAGGTCGCCACGGCGTTGTATACCCCCATGCCGATGAAGATGAGGCCGGCGAGCAGCCACATGAATCGATCCCGGAGCAACCAGCGCAAGCTCACGGCAGTGNNGCCGATCGAGATCGCGGTGGCGCGCTCCGGCTGCGGGAAGTAGCGTGCGGCGACCTTGGTGATGCTGTTGAGCACGAATGGCTGGCCGGCAGCGATCACGAACTGCCCGGCGAGCTGGACGCCGAACGAGGTCGGTGCAGCGATACGCAGCAGCGCGCCCGCGCCGGTGAGCACCGCGCCGATCGCCAGTGCGTGGGTGAACCGCGTATCGAGCCAGCGGCCCACAGGAAGAGCCAGCACCACGTAGACGAACGGGAAGATGGCCGCGAGGTCGCCGANNGAGTATCGCCCAGCGAATCCCGCGAGCACGGGTGCTGTCGGTGCTCATGCGTTCAACCTCTCGTACACGCCGTGGAGGCGATGGTACAGGCGGCGATATTCGCTGTACATGGGCGCGTAGACCTTTCGGGCCTGTGGATCCGGATCGAAGGTGGCATCGACCAGAACGCGCGCCGAAGCGCCGGCGAGATCGATGTTTTCCAGCGACATCGATGCGAAGAGCGCAGCGCCACGGAGGTTTGCGTACATCGGCGCGGCCAC
>PKYW01000046.1 GCA_003132805.1 Candidatus Dormiibacterota bacterium
CGGATGATCTACGCGTTCTCCCGGGACGGCGCGCTGCCAGGCTCGGCGTTCTGGCACCGGGTGAATAAGCGCACCAGGACCCCGACCAACGCGATCTGGCTCGCCGCCGGCGGCGCGCTGATCCTCGGCTTGCCTTACCTGTGGAATAGCGCCGCATACTTCGCAGTAACCTCGATCGCCACGATCGGCCTGTACATCGCGTACGTCACGCCCACGTACCTGCGGCTGCGCCAGGGCAAGAGCTTCCAGCGCGGCCCCTGGCATCTGGGCTCGTGGAGCTATCTGATCGGGTGGATAGCCGTCATCTGGGTAGTGATCATCACGATCCTGTTCATGCTGCCCACCGCGAGCCCGATCGGCTGGGGCAACTTCAACTACACGATCGTGGCCGTGCTGGCCGTGATCGGCTTCGCCGGGATCTACTGGCTGGTGTCCGCGCGCAACTGGTTCACCGGGCCGAAGGTGCAGGGCACGCCGGAGGAGCTGGCGGCCATCGAGCAGGAGCTCTCCACATGATCACCGTCGGCCCCGGCCTGCCCGCCTAACCTTGATGGGATGTCAATGCCGACGAAATACCGGGGCCCTGGGCCACAGCGCCGACAGCGCGGCATGCTGACGATGGAGCAGCTGCGGGTCGAGGCCAGCGAAGACAACATCGACACCGTGGTGCTGGCGTTCACCGACATGCAGGGCCGGCTGCAGGGGAAGCGGCTGTCCGCGGAGTTCTTCCTCGAAGAGGTGGCCGAGCACTACTCCGAGGGCTGCAACTACCTGCTCGCGGTGGACGTCGACATGAACACCGTGGACGGGTACGCGATGTCGTCGTGGGAGCGCGGCTACGGCGACTTCTCGATGGTTCCCGACTTCGCGACCATGCGCCGCATTCCCTGGCTGGAGGGCACAGCACTTGTCCTCTGTGACGTGGCCTGGAATGACGGCACGCCCGTCCGGCCGTCGCCCCGGCAGGTGCTCAAAGCGCAGGTGGAGCGGGCACGAGCCCTTGGCTACGAGGCGATGTTCGGCTCCGAGCTGGAGTTCTTCCTCATCAAGCAGACCTACGCAGAGGCGCATGCCCAGCACTACCGGGATCTGACGCCGTCGGTGCCGTACATCCTCGACTACCACATCCTCGCCACCAGCTATGACGAGCCGTTCATCCGCTCGGTACGCAACAACATGCAAGCAGCCGGCATGCGTGTCGAGACCTCCAAGGGCGAGGCCTGGCCGGGTCAGCAGGAACTCAACTTCCGCTACAGCGATGCGGTCACGATGGCCGACAACCACGTCATCTACAAGAACGGGATCAAGGAGATGGCGCAGCAGAGTGGCCAGTCGGTCACGTTCATGGCCAAGCCCGACCACACCTGGATCGGCAGCTCGTGCCACATCCATTCGAGCCTCTGGGGTGATGGCAATGCCCTCTTCTCGGGGGAATCGCCGCTCTTCAAGCACTACCTTGCGGGACTGATTTCGTGCGCGGACGAGTTCGCGGTGTTCCTCGCCCCCAACATCAACTCCTACAAGCGATATGCGGCCGGAAGCTGGGCGCCGACGACCCTTGCGTGGGGTTACGACAATCGCACCTGCGGATTCCGCGTTGTTGGCCACGGCAAGGCACTGCGTGTCGAGTGCCGCATCCCGGGCGCCGACGCCAACCCGTACCTCGCGTTCGCGGCGCTGCTGGCCGCGGGCCTGCACGGTATCGAGCACCAGCTCGAGCTCCCCCCGGTGTTCACCGGCAACGCCTATGAGTCTGACGTCAAGCGTTTTCCCCACACGCTCAACGAGGCGATCCACGCGCTCGAGCACGGCAAGGTCGCTCGCTCGGCGTTCGGCGATGACGTCGTCGACCACTACCTCAACTACGCGCGCACCGAGCAGCAGCTCTTCGACAAGGTGGTCACCTGCTACGAGCGCGAACGCTTCTTCGAGCGCGGATGACGCTTCGGCTGGTGAACCCGGCCACGGAACTGCCCGTGGCAGAGCTCGAGCAGGCCGGGGTGATCGAGACCGATCGCGCGGTTGCGGCGGCAAAGGCGGCGTTCCCCGCATGGCGTGCGGTCTCCCCCGCTGACCGAGCGCGCCTCCTGCGCAGACTCGCCGGGCTCGTCGAGGACCATGGGGAGGAACTCGCTCTGCTGGAGACGAGGAACGTCGGCAAGCCGATCGCCGACTCGCGGGGAGAGGTCGGCATGGTGGCCGAGGTCTTCCACTACTACGCCGGCGCCGTCGACAAGCACTTCGGTCAAACCATCCCGGTCGCAGGCGGCGTCGATATGACGTTCCGCGAGCCGCTCGGCGTGGTGGGATTGATCGTGCCCTGGAACTTCCCACTCAACATCTCCAGCTGGAAGGTCGGGCCGGCACTCGCGTGCGGCAACACGGTGGTGCTCAAGCCCGCCGAGCTCACCCCGATGACGGCGATTCGCCTGGCGGAGCTCGCGCTGCAGGCGGGAATTCCCGAAGGTGTGCTCAACGTCGTGGTCGGCCCAGGCCGCGTCGTCGGCGAACGCCTCATCCACCATCCCGACGTCGCCAAGATCGGGTTCACGGGCTCGACGGAAGTCGGCGTCGAGGTGATGCGCGGTGCCGCCGAGAGCATCAAGCGCGTGACCCTCGAGCTAGGAGGCAAATCGGCCAACATCGTTTTCGCGGATGCGGACCTCGAGCGTGCCGCCATCGCCGCCCCGTACGCGGTCTTCGGCAACGCCGGCCAGGACTGCTGCGC
>PKYW01000108.1 GCA_003132805.1 Candidatus Dormiibacterota bacterium
TACTTGACACCGCAGGTCCAAGACCACGGGTCAGGAACTGGGCGACGTGCTCTTCCCGGAGGATGCGTGAGTCGTCGCGACGCGTCACTCGCGTGCATCTCGAGGACCACGGCGGTTCCTCGACTTAGCCAACTTCCTACGCCTCGACGCTCCGCGAAGCGAGTACGTCCTTCTCAGGAGTGGCGGGACATTGTCTTCGTTTTCTCGATCGACTCACTTCATGTGGGGGTGCACTTCCTCATATGTGTTCGTGTCCAGTTATTGCCACAGCACAACGGCTTTCGCAGACGGTGAACGCGCGTTCGTACCAGCCGAAAGTCGTCCCTGAGCGGGATTAAAAAGGTAGTGCTTGACAATCGATCCGATAGAGGACGAGAGTCCGTTCGCTCGCTTTGAGCACATTTGCCAGAGAGGCGGTTCGGCAGGAGGCAAGCATGGCAACAGCGCATCGGAACGGCGAGNNGCGAGCCCCGTGAGGGGCTCGAGGGACGAGCAAACGGCCTTCGAGCGAGGCATCGCTTAGCTTTCTTGGCAGCCTCAGCCGGCTTGGTCATCGGGTCGGCTGTGGTGGTAGTTGGGCCCACGGCCGCCGTCGCCAAGACGACGGTTCATAGCATCGCGTTGGGCGGATCCGGCGCATCTCATGTAAAGACGGGCGATCTCACCCTTGCCGGGCAGACGCCCAGTCCCTTCTCATCTGGAGCCGCCAAAGTTGCCAGCAGCCCAACGAGCCATGCCGCACTTCCCGCGATTGGCCGACTGCGCGCGGGGGTCAAAGGTGGCGCCAGCGCGGCGACCGACCTTCCCCTCCCCGTGGTGAGCTGCAAGCCCGCGGGAGCAGGCTGCGATTCGATCAGCGGCAGCGACGGCGCCACCACTAATCCCATCGGCATGGCTGCCACCGACAACGGGAAACTCTTCAACGAGGACGTCGAACCGCCGGACCAGGGTCTGTGCGCGGGTAACGGCTTCGTGATGGAAGCCATCAACATCGGGGAAGTCCAGATCTTCAATGCAAGCGGGCTGGCTGCAGAGTCGTCAGCCGCGGCACTCGATACCTTGATGGGGCTGACCGCCCGTGGCTGGAGCAGTGGCGGGGACATCATGTGCGAGTACGACTCGGACAATGGTGGACATTGGTTCATCACCGAGATCGTCTCGACGACGTCAAGTCCATTCACCGGTTGCTTTGCAGGCATTCTCGAAGGCTGCCGCGAGGGTCTCGCAGTGAGCACGGGAAGCAACCCGCTTACCAGCTCGTGGAACATCTATTTCATCGATGCCAATACTTTCAGTCCGAAGGATCCGGGCGCAGGGCATCTCTTGAACGACTACGGCAAGATGGGCACAACAAGTGCTGCCCTTCTCTTCTTCTATGACGAGTTCAACTTGAGCGGCACCCTCCCGGCGTGCCCGGCATTCGGGTGCGAAGAGTTCAACGGCGCTCAGGAATTCGCGATCCAGAAGACCGCACTTGAGCAAGGACGTTCCAAGGTGTATCTCGTCCACGAGAATATGGGCACCGACCCGAGCATCCAGCCACCGGACGGTAATTGCGACAAGGGAGCCACAGCAGGGGTAACGTGCTGGTACCAGGTCATTCCCGCCACCTCGCCACAGGGTCAGGACAACAATAGTCACGGTGGTACCGGATTCATGGCGGCCACGCTCGACTTCGATTCGTTCACTTTCGGTAATGGGACCGGTGACAATCGCGCCGCCGTCTTCTACTGGACGGGGTTGAACAGCCTCACGAGCGCCGGCTGCTCGGGGTGCGGCAGCATCCGCTTTGGTGGCACCTTATTCACCGGGCTGGAGACCTACTCCGATAGTGGGCAAGCCTGCCCCACAAGCACCGGAAACCCGTGCGGCATGGCTCCGCAGCGGCACGGTACCCTCGACCTCGGAACCTACTGCGAGGCGCTCGGCTTGGCAACCGAATCGACCTGCCCCGAGGAGGGCATCGCGACCAACGGGGATGGCGTGACCCAGGCATCGTATTCGGGTGGGCGACTCTGGTTTGCTATCAGTACCCTCGTTAGTGAAACCTTTGGTGCGACAAGCGAGATCCACGTGGGCTCGGCGTACTTCGTGGTCGGCACCAGTGGCTTTGGTGGTGCAAGCCATGCGCTCAACATGACCAGCCAGGGCTACGTTGCGGCCGCGCACGAAGATATGGAGTTCCCGACACTTGTCGGTGGCACCAACAATGCGCTGATGTCCTTCACGCTTTCCGGCGACGGGGGACCGACTCACGCCGATGGCGGTGGCTTCTTCCCGAGCAGCGCCTACGGCTGGGTGACCTCAAGCTCTTCAGGGCTGGTGGGCAGCACGGTCCACGTGACCGTCTCAGGCAAGGCTCCGCAAGACGGATTCACCGAATATCAGGGCCTTCCTGGTCCGATCCGGCCGCGCTGGGGTGACTACGGGGCAGCTGTATATGTCCCGGGCGCTGGTTTCTACTTCGCCTCGGAGTACATCGAGTACCCGAACTGCAGCCCGAGGTCCTTTTTCAAGACTGATCCCACCTGTGGTGGGACGCGCGACGAATTTGCGAACTTCGGCACCTCCGTCAACTTCGTAAAATGAGCGGCCGCTAGCCGCGAATGCTCCGGTGGGGCGGCGCTTGCCGCCGCCCCACCGCTGGGCCACAGCACCGTCCTGAGGACCGCAAGGTGGCGCGTCGAAAGTGGTAGTTCTCTTTCCAACCATTTCCCGACGAAAGCACTCTAAGTCGAACTCAGCACGCCGCGGGAATGAGCGCTGGTCGGGGGGACCAGGGGACGCAGGTTCGAGTCCTGTCTCCCCGATTCGCAGCCCATTNNGTACTCATTCCCTGATTGATGTGCTTTCGTGCAAACCACTTGTGCGTCTAACGCGGAATTGTCTCTGCAGGTCGCATCAAGGCACCGTCGTGACGGTCGGCAGAGGCAGATATATTCAAAACACTAGACCGGGCGCTCGCCGGTGTTCGACAACGAACACCGCTTCGGACCCAGAATGGACGAATGGAAACCATCGTCGCCTGTCAGCACGAGACCGGCGGCTTCGCGGGATGCTCGAACACCGTGACCAGCCGCTCTGGTTGCTCCGTGCAGCCTTAGACGCGGCGGAGGGCAAGCACCGGGATCGTGCGGACGCCCGACGTTCGCTGGGCATACTCACCGAAGTTCTGGTAACGGAGAGCCTGCTCGGTGTACACGCGCTCGCGTTCCGGTCCGGTCACCTCACTGATCGATACCGGAAATTTGTCCGTGCCCACCTCGACGTCGGCAGTGCCCGCGTTTACGAGGTTGTAGTACCAGGACGGATTGTCCGGTGCTCCCTGCTTCGTGGCGAATATGTACATCACGTCCCTGTCGTCGTCCGACGGGAGATACATGACCGGCGTCACATACTCTCGCCCACTCTTGCGACCGCGATGATGGACGAGCGTGATCGGTGCACCCTCGAAGAATCCGCCCACGCGCCCCTGGTTGGCTCGGAACTCATCGATAATCTTCGCGTTCCAGTCGTTGCGCTCGGGCATTACGCGCCTCCGAAAAAGCCGGTTCGATTGAGCGACGATAGTGTGTCACGAGCCTGGGGGAGCGGTTGCTCGTCAGCGCAGATGCTCCGCGTCGTGCGCCCCAGCCCAGTCTCAGAGGGGGTAGAGGAGCTCAGCCCACTGCTCACTGGTGAAGTCGAGATCGAGGTGCCGGAACGGGCCGATCCCGCGACCGGTGATTGGGAGCTGCCGCGGCATGCGCTTGATGAGACGCGAGTCAACAAACACATCGCGACCCTCGACCTGACCGAGCGGGCTCCACGACAGGTCGCCACGACTCCGGTGCGCAGAGTGGACGCCGACGCGAATCCGGACGTCACAGACTCGCAGGCCTGAACAGCAAGCCCGCGACGACGTGAATGCGATGAACAGGCGTGAGGCCTCTGGGTGCTCATCGAGCCAGCCCTTGGCTTGCCGGTCGACGACGAGATCGAACCGCGCCGATGTGAAAAGCATCGCCACGAGTCAAGTATGGTCCACCGGCGTCGGCCAAGACGATCGCGAGGTTCACGAGAGCTCCCTTGCCGGGCGTCTCCCTTGTGGCTCCGGGGGGCGTCGGACCGCTCGGAGCCGGTCGATGTCCAAGGTGATGGTGTGCATCGCTGAGCCCGTGTTGGTCGCTGAATGATGTCGCCGACCTGCGCCGTCTGCATCGCTGGATCGAATGTCAGATGATCCCGATGCTTGCGGCATCGCGGCGGTGGCGTCGACACGGACGGACGCTAGGACTTACGTGCACCGATCCGACGAGGAGTTGAACAAGGACGTGCTTCCTCCGTAGGCGGCGAGGCCGAGCGTCAAAGTCTGCCGAACGCGACACTCGGCTGGCAGCACGAAATTGTCGAAAGTGTGCGCAGTTAGCGCCAGCACGCTAACCAAGCGAAGGACCTTCGGTCAGCAGCCGCGTCGCAGGCCATCCCGGGTTGCCTTCGCTCGCCGCGCCTACCGAAACGGGACGGCTCGATCGCGTCAATCACACGGACCCACATCGATGTATCGCTCGCCATCTAGATGTCCGGATGTTCACCGCGCTAGAATCGCGAGCGCTTGCGCTTGAGGCGCACCGAACCGTTCTGGGAGGATGCGGCGGTGTCCTGGAAAGTTACTGGGTCGTACTTCGAGACCTGCTCGTGCAATGTGGTCTGCCCGTGCACCGCGTCGCTGGCGCTTGGCGCCACGCTGGATCGTTGCAAGGTCACCCTGGTCTTCAATGTCCACAGCGGGGACGTCGAGGGTACCGATGTCGGCGGACTGACGGTGGCGGCGATCGTTGATACACCGAAGGTCATGACCGACGGTAACTGGCGCGTGGGTGTGTTCATCGATGCAGCTGCCTCTGACCAACAGGCGGAGAAACTCGGCGGCGTTTTCTCAGGGGCGCTCGGCGGACCCATGGCTGCGCTCGGGNNGAAAACCTCGGGGTACAGCGGGCCCCGATCGAAGTCCGTGAAGACGGCCTGCGGCACTCGATTCGGATCGGTGACGCCGTGGACTTCGAGATCGAAGACGTCGTGCCATTCGGAGTGGAAACCGGCCAGCCGGCGAAGCTCACCGGCATCTTCCACCCGGCCGGTTCGGAGCTGACGGTGGCTCGCGCTACGCGCTCGAAGATTGACGGGTTCGGGATCGCGTACGAGGGCAAAGCTGCCTTCTCGACATCGCACTTCTCGTGGTCGGCCTAGACACCGTCGAGTCCGCTCCCCTGGCGCATGGCCAGCGCGACTCGGAGGGTCTTTCTGACCTCGTCGCCGCGATGCGCGCGCGGCTCGGCCTGGTCGCGCTGCTGCTGCTGCTCGCCGGGCTCGCCTGGTGGGTCACCGTCAATCAGATGGCCGGCATGGACGCTGGTCCAGGCACCGACCTGGGTGCTCTCGGATGGTTTATCGGCGTCTGGGTCGTGATGATGGCCGCAATGATGTTTCCCTCGGTCGCCCCGACGGTTGCGCTGTATGCGCGGATGACGCGCCTGCGCAGCCCGGTGCGCCCGCTCCTCTTCGCCGCTGCGTACTTAGTCGTGTGGGCCGCGGTTGGACTGCTCTCGTACGGACTCTTCGAGTTGGGCAAGAATTGGTTCGGCTCGCAGCTCGCCTGGAATGCGGGAGGGCGATGGTTTACCGCAGCTGTCCTTGCAGCGGCAGCGGTCTACGAACTGACCCCGTTGAAGAATGTGTGCCTATCGAAGTGCCGGAGCCCTCTCGGATTCCTGCTCGGCAATTGGCGTGAAGGCGAGGCTGGTGCCGTGGAAATGGGATCGAGGCACGCCGCCTGGTGCGTCGGGTGCTGTTGGGCGCTGATGGCGGCACTGTTCGCTTTGGGGGTGATGAGCCTCGTGTGGATGGCGGTGGTCGCTGCACTCATCACAGCTGAGAAAACGATTCCGTGGCGGAGGCCGGTCGTGTGGAGCACGACAGTCATCCTGCTGGTGCTGGCGGTGATGGTGGCTGCCGCCCCGCACGCTGTTCCCGGCCTTGTCGTGCCTGGAAGCGCAGGCGGCGCTGCAAGCGACATGGGGATGATGCCATAGCATGAGCGCCGTGAGACCACCCCATCTAGTGACACCGCCGATGCCCACGCCAAGCGTGCAATTAACATTGGGATGATGCCGGGCGTGTGCACCCACCGCAATCACGGTCATCGCGAATCAGGCCTGTGCCGTTATGCCATGTGCGAGGCTGCCACGATGCGCGCCGGAGAACCTCGCGCCCGGGCCTGACTCGAAATAGCACTGGCGGGCTGCTCACTCCACTTCCCAAGCCGTGCCAAGCAGAAGGGTCAAGTCTTCGATCGGCATCGGCTTGGCGAAGAGATACCCTTGCGCGACCGAGTATCCAAGGTCGACCAACGTGGAGGCTTCAGCCTCCGTCTCGACGCCCTCGGCGATCATGTCCGCACCGAGCGCAGCGCTCAAGTGCAATATGGCCGTGGCCATGGCGCGCGCTTCGCATCGGACATCAAGGTCAACGACGAACGCCCGGTCGAGCTTGATGACGTCGATGGGCAGGTTCTGCAGCCGTGCGAGGGACGAGTATCCGGTGCCGAAGTCATCGATGGCAACCTTCACACCGAGTGCACGAACGAGATCGAACGCCCTGCGAATGGGAGCGACCTCACCCATCAGCACACTTTCTGTCACCTCCACGGTGAGCGTGTTCGGCGCCAGCCCGGTGTGCTCGAGCAGTTCTTCCAGCCACTCAGCGAATCCGCCGCCCGCCAACTGACGGATGGACACGTTGACTGCGATGTCCATCTTGTGGGTGCGCTGAAGGTGACGAGTGTCACGGCACGCCTGATCCATCACCCAGGCGCCTATCGGAACGATGAGCCCACTCTGCTCGGCAATCGGAATGAAGTCCGACGGGGCGATGTTGCCGCGCTCGGGATGCGTCCATCGGAGCAGCGCCTCCGAACCGATGACGTGGCGATCGATGAGGTTGACGCTCGGTTGGTATGCAACGCGCAGCGCATTGTCCTGGAGCGCTGTCCGCAACCCATGCTGAATCGCAAGGCGGCTCTCCACCCGGCGGCGCATTTCGGCGCCGTAGAGTCGATATTGATCGATGCCCGCATCTTTGGCCTGGGAAAGCGCCGAACTCGCGTTACCGATCAGCGTGGACGATGACCCACGCATATGCTTGATCGCAATTCCCACCCCGGCGGTCACACGGAGTGCATGTCCGCGTACCGTCAGTTCGACATCGACTGACGCGCGCACGAGCTCCGCTGCGATCCTGGCGGCCGCCTTGTCAGTCTCGGCGCCGATGACGACAGCGAATTCATCGCCAGCATTTCTGGCTACCATCAGGCCAGGGAACGCATCAACGAGTCGGCTCGCAATCTCGAGGAGTACCTCGTCGCCGATCTCGTAGCCAAGGCCGTCGTTGATGAGCGTGAAGTCGTCAAGATCGAGGAGCAACAATGCGCCGGGACCGTTACCGGAGGAGGCCAGATTGTTGAGGTGCTCGATGAGCGCAGATCGGCCGGGAAGTCCCGTCAGCGGGTCATGTTGGGCGACGTACAGACGTAGCGCCTCGGCCTGTTGGCGGACTGTCTCCGCGGCAACCTCCGCGCTGATGTTGGTGGACACGGAAATGACGCCCACCACCGAAGTGCGATCGTCACGCACGGGTCCAATCAAGCTGAGGTAGGTCTGGCCGTTGACGTTCGTACGCGTGGTCGATTCGGCGCCGCTCAGTGCGCGGCGCAGGGCCCGCAGTGTGGGCTGATGTTTGGTGAATTCGGTCACATGCCGGCCAAGGAAGTCCTCGGCTCGCTTGCCGACGCGTTCCATACCGCCAACTGCGTAGGTGAAGCGGAGGTGGGTATCGAACGCCGTGAAGCTCATGGGCAACGTCGCAATGGCGCCGTCGATCAGCGCCTGACTGCGGCGTTGCGCGGTCTCAGTCGCTCGCTGCTGACTCTGGTCCTGGAGATGAACCAGGAGTTGGATGGGGTTGCCATGTTCGTCGCGAGCCACGGAGACCGTCGCCAAGGCTGGGAGGATGGTGCCATCGCGACGCTGCAGGAATCGTTGCGCGGCGTATCCGTCGGTCTCGGTGTCGCCCGCCACGCGCTCGAATACTTCGCTCGCGGGGCTCTTGCCGCTGGGGAAGATCAGCGACAAATCACTGCCGACCAGTTCGTCGACACTGAAGCCGATCATGGAGCAGAAGGCCTTGTTGACGACGTCGATGCGAAAGCTCGGGAAGTCGACGATGAGCTGTCCAAGTGCGCTGCGTTCGAACATCGTCTGATAGAGACGCAGGCCCTCGTGCAGAGCGACCGCATGCGCCGCCAGCCGGCCGGCGGTTACGGTTCGGTCCGGATGGACGGCCTTCTCGGCGGGAAGCGCAGAGAGTGGAGCGGCCGCCGAGTCGATGGGCCGATTCTCACCGGACGACGAACCGTGTGTCATGCCATGAACGTTGCACTGCCGTGGGAGAAGAAGGTCGCGCGTTCGTCGCAAACCTGAGCGAGACTCGAACCGGGCAGCCCTTTTCTAGTAAGCGTGGTGACTCCGGTCACACCAAGCGTGACCGAGCGTCGGATGCGAAGAGCCAGTGTTTGCTTGTGGTGGCAGGCATATCGCCACGCTGCGCTGCGACCGGCCGTGACGTGTCCATCGACACGCACAGCGCACGGCACGTAATACATTGAGGTCCTGCGCTCCCGGTGGACTATCTGTAATCCTCATCGATGCGTTGAGCATCGGCACGAGGTCTCGCGTCCTTTGCCGGGTTGTGCGGGGGATGAGGTCAGCGCTCGCGTCCCGAAACCCTTCCCAGCGCGATCCGATTCAGACGCTGCTCGTCGAGTATCTCCACCCGCTGGGGCTTGGTAGCGATGATGCCCTGGGTGCGGAGGGCACTGCGTTCGCGATTGACAACCTCGCGCGCAGTTCCTGCTGCGTCGGCGAGTCGCTGCTGAGTGATGTGCGCAACGGCGAGCCCATCATGGGAGGGTAGGGCGATCTCTCCGAGGTGGAGGGCGACACCCGCTGCCGTCGGGAGCGAGGCACCTTCCTGGAAGGCACCAAGCGCGCTGCATGCCCAGGTCGCGACGTGTTCCGCGATCAACCATGGAAGGTCGGGGCGGTGCCTGGCGGCCGCGCGGAAGTGATCCATTGCAAGAGTTCGACCGAGGTGTCAACTACAGCCTCGGCACTCCTCGAGCGGCTGCCACTGAGCAGTGGGGCCAGTCGGACCAAATCGCCCTGCCGGCCGTAACGGATGGTCAACTGCTGCCCACTGGTCCCCGAGAGATAGATACCGACGATGCCGGCGTGACGGCTCGCACGACGGTGCACATCGGCGTTCTTGCCATCCAGCAACAGAAGGTCCACTGTGTGACGTGGTGAACCTCGCTGGGGGCGAGCACGAACCCAACGGTGCGCTCAGGGGGGAAAACAAACGCCTAAAGACCACGAGCCGCTCGATGCCGAAGGTCTCGCGTCCGAGGCGATAGACGCTGTCGGCAACGCATCGCTGCCTGCCGCGATCATCGACGTCGCGTCCGGGCGGATCATGGCGGCGAGCCCGCCGATGCGCGAAATGTTTGCCTCGGCTGGAGGCGCCGTCCTGGGCGGGACCATCGATGGATTCATGGCCGACCAGCCATCGGGCGCGCTGGACCTGCTGCGCGCCGGTCGCCTCCAAGGCTACGTCACGACGCGTTCGCTCCGCCGCAGGCAGGAGGAGCCCATGCCGGTGCAGGTATGGGTGCGTGCCCTGGGCACGGACACTCCGCCGCGCTTTGCGGTCGCCGTGTTTGCGACCGCCCTCACCAGGACCGACGCACTCCTGCCCGATCTCGCGCGCTCGGATTTGACCCCGGTCGTGGGAACGTCAGACGAGAGCCTGTTGATCGATCGCATCAGCAGCGACGTCGAAGGCCTGCTCGGATATCGGACATCCGACGTCCTTGGGCGGTCGATTCTGTCGTTAGTGACAGATACGAGCGTCCCCGACCTGCTGAGCTTACTCGCCCATGCCGCGGCGACCGGGGCCGGAGTCACCCTCAATCTCGTCGCCTGTTCCAAGCAGGGCGATCCAGTCTTGCTCGAAGCGGTTCTCTGGCCGCTGCGCCCGCCACCACGCTGCGGGTTCGCGTTGCTTCCCGGCGCCTACGCGGAGTCTGCCTTCGGTACCGGCGCCGATGTGGAGAACTGGATCTCCAGGTATGCGAGGGACTCCAATGCTGTATCCCTCTCGGGCCGTCTCTCCGCGACTCCCCGCGAGGGGGAGCTGGCCGGCCTCTCCCGGCTGACCACTAGGGAGCTGGACATCGTCAGCCGGCTGGTCTCCGGTGACAGAGTCCCGTCGATTGCGAAGGCGCTGTTCCTGAGTCCGAGCACCGTGCGCAATCACCTCCATTCGATCTATCGAAAGCTCGATATCCATTCGCAGCAGGAGCTGATCCACGCATTCCGTGGAGGATCCGCGTTTCGCTGATTGTCGCGTCGGAGTGCAGTTGGGCGAGGTCATATCCTTCTCTCGCTTCGATTTGGCAGGACGGATGACACTCCGTCTACGACTGCGTGACATCACGCCTATTCCGATAAGGCCGCGGCGACCCCCACACTGACATCGATGCCCGTGTCCACTCACGCGTCCCTGCCCGGATCGATCGCCGCGTGCGTTGCGTGAGCCGCGTGCGGAGCAGTCACTAACAGCTCACTGGAATGTGGCAGGAACAGCTCGGCTCTGGGGTCGACGAGACACACGTCACCGCGGGCGCACTGATCTTGCGCGCCGGTCAGGTCCCGAGAATTGCCTTGGTGATGGCCGGCATCGTGCGAGTGTTCATCTCGACACCACTCGGCCGGCAGATGACGATCCGTTACGCGCGAAGCGGTGATCTCGTCGGGCTTTCGCCCTACTTGGCGGGCACCGATCAGTGGAATGCTGAAGCGATCACCGATGTGAGCGTCAAGGTATTCACCTTCGACCACGTGCGCAGCGCCGGAGCACATGATCCGGAGCTGCCATGGAGAATCGCGCAACACGTCGCGGTTGTGATGGTGGAGGCGTTGCGCACCGTGGCCGACGCAAGCGGACAACCGATCACCGTGCGAGTCGCGCGCCACCTTCGCGAGATGGCGTTGCGCGGAATCGACGGTCGCACCGTCGTACACATCAGCCATCAGCGTTTGGCTGATGCGGTGGGCACCGTTCGCGAAGTGGTGAGTCGGGAGCTGACCGCATTGCGAGCAGACGGGGTGATTGACAGAACTGCGGGCGCAGTCAGGGTCATCGACGAGGATCGGCTTGCGAGCCTCGCCGCAGGCCAATCCACCTTGCGGCGATGAGGACTGACCGTGGTCACCCAGACGGCAATCGCGGTCACTGACGTTTCCCTGGGCCTGTGTATAAACGGTACCAGCATCATGCTGAAACGATTCGGGTGGAAGGGGAGTCGACCGCGTCCTCGCAGCGTTTCGGCATGAGCGGACTGACCAGCCTCAGTGCGGGTCCAGGTGAGCGCATCGTTCGTCACATCGCTGAAGAGCGAAGAACGGGACACCAGCAGATGCCTGCTTCCCGTTACACCGCGACGATCCTTCGAATAACGGACGACGCCATGTCAGGCATCACGATCGGTCAGCTCGCGCGACGCGTGCTCAATGCGAGCACGAGGGTGTTGCGAGCTGACGCGGGACATGTTCTCGAGGTTGACTCCGGAGGTCGGATACTGAGGGTGCTGGCGTCTCGTGGGCTACCGTTGGGTATTGCGAGATCGACCGACGACGAAAATGTCGCGGTACGCCTTGTGGAATCTGGTGCACCGATGCTCGCGGTATCGGACTACGACACCGGCGAATTCGCGGAAGGTGCTGTCCTCAAGGAGGCCGGCGTGCGCAGCGGTCTCACCGCACTGATCCGCGGCACCGAAGCGCCTTATGGATTCGTGAGTCTGTATGCCCGCGAGCCCCGCTCGTGGGCCACCGAAGAAACCGAGTTCCTGCAACTGGCGGCCAACGTCCTCAGTGTCGCGGTGGCAACCAAGGTCGCATCCGACGACCGGCGGGTGCTGATGTGCCGCCTGGTCCGAGCCCAGGAGGAGGAACGCAAGCGGATCGCTGTTGAGATCCACGACGACGCGGTGCAGGTGATGACGGCTGTGAACCTGCATCTCTCACCGCTCATCGAGCACCTCGAAGGGCAGGAGTACAAGCGAGAAGGCCGCCAGGTCCAGGAGACCGTGCGGCTGACCATCGGCCGGTTGCGACGGTTGCTGTTCCAGCTTGTTCCGCCCGAGTTGCAGCTGCATGGCCTTGCGTCGTCGCTGCGACTGCTGCTCGTGACCCTGCAAGAGGACAGCGGCGTGCGGTGGGAACTCGAGGATCGATTGATCGACGAGCCCGCCCCGGCTGCGGCGCTGGTGGTGTATCGCATCGTGCAGGAAGCGCTTGGCAACGTCCGCAAGCACGCGGGTGCGTCGAACGTTCGACTCCGTGTGGCGTCCGGCGAGGGCGGCGTCGACGTGCGTATCGAGGACGACGGGTGCGGATCGTCACGTGCAACCCAACATGAACCTGGTCACCTCGGGGTGGTCGGCATGGGCGCGCGCGCTGAGATGTCAGGAGGCCGGCTCCGAGTCCGCAGCGTTCCCGGGCACGGGACGATCATCGAGTTCTGGATCCCGATCCCGGGCTCGAATGAGCTTTCGGCCGTGACTGCGGTCACAGACACAATTCGGGCGCCGGCTTAGAGTGGAACGTGAGGCGCGCGCAAGCACTGTAGCGGTCTCGCTGACGCATTCCGACGCGTTTCAGGCAGGTAGTCCGATCTTCGAGTGAAGACCATCGAAGCGACCGGGGTTGTCGCGCGCCGTGAGAATCGGATTCTGGCAGCACTCCCGCCCTCGGACCGGCGGCAGCTGTTCCAGGCTGCAAGCAGCGTTGTTTTCCCGGTGAAAACGGTGCTCTTCGAACCGGGACGACCGATCGATGCCGTGTACTTCCCTGTCGATGGGGTGATCTCGCTGGTCACACCGTTCCAGGACGGCGCCATGGTTGAGGTCGCCACCGTCGGGATCGAAGGCATCGTCGGCGTGCCGCTTGTCCCATTCGGTGGCCTGGCGGTGCGTGCCATCGCGGGCGTCGCCGGCCGATGTCTTCGATTGGATGCGCCGACATTTCTTGAATGGGCAGACCGCAGTCACGCGTTCGAGAGGCTCGTCGAGAACTACACGCAGGCGCTGTTCGGCCAGATCGCGCTGTCCGCAGCGTGCAACCGGCTCCACTCGAATGATGCGCGGCTCGCCCGCTGGCTACTGATGAACCAGGATCGCCTCGGGTCCGTGTTCGCGATCACCCAGGACTTCCTCGGTCAACTGCTCGGCGTCCGGCGCTCCACCGTGTCGGTCTCCGCGGGACTCCTGCAGCGCGACGGGGCCATTCGTTACACCCGCGGCCGCGTCACGATCGTCGACCGAGAACTGCTCGAGATGATGTCGTGCGAGTGCTACGCGACGATCACCTCCGAGCTGGAACGCGTTGTGCACCGCGCTCTGCTGCAGCGCGCCTGAGACTTCGGCCGATCCTGGGGCGTGTCTCCTGACTCCTCGAAGCTGCCACGCCCGGTGATCGCATCTAGTCGTGATTTGGGGACCGGCAGACACCGCTGCGAAACACGGGTTTCCCGCCGAATCGTGTTTCGGTCAACGGCCAGGGCCTGCAGAGCGAAGTGCAGCTCAACGGGTTCGTGACCACCGGTGATATCGCCAAGACTGGCGCGGCGGCAGGAGCGTGGGTTGGTGGGCTCTTCGGCTTGCTCACCGGGGTGGCGGCATTGTTCATCCCAGGCGTCGGCCCGGTGCTGGCCATCGGACCACTGGCGTCGACGGTCGTCGGGGCAGCCGAGGGTGCTGTCGGCGCCGGCGTGCTGAGCGCGATCGTCGGTTATTTCGTGTCGAAGAAGACCATCCCCCAGTACTCCGAGTACCTCAGGGCGGGCAAGTCGCTCGTGGTCGTGCACGGTTCAACCGACGACGTGCAACGCGCCAAGCAGATCCTGGAACAGACCGGTGGCACCGATGCCATGGAGCACAACCGCGCGCAGGACGCCTAACAATCGCATCGGCTCCAGAAGATCTGTTCACAGGTTTGTGAACCCTTTTGAGGCTGTCACTCACCGCCGCTACGATTGGCAGGACTGGGTCAAGACGGGATTCGCAGCCGCATCACCCACCGCCACTTCGCTATCTTCCGGTCTCGCTCGAAGCCGAACTCCTCGAACAGGTCAGCCGGGCCCGTATGGAAATAGGCACCGCGCTGAGGGGGGCGCCCCTCGACTTGCTCGGGGTAGGCCTCGACGAGCCCACCTCCAGCATCCTGGATGGCGGCCAGTGCGGCGCCGATGGCCGCCCGCGCAACCCCACTCCGCCGGTGTCCGTTTCCAGTGAAGATGCAACCGATCCGCCAGTCGGGCATCTCGCCCAGGCCCTTGGCATAGGCTTTCGGGTTGTTGATGTTCGGAAGCTCCACCGGCGGCCCGTACTGGCACCAGCCGACGCATTCATCGCCGTCGTAAACGAGAATCTGGTGCACCGTTCCATTGCGAACGTGGGCTTGCTTTGCCCGACGGTTCCCAGAAACGGTATGGCCCTTGCCGACGCCCTCTGGATGGAAACCCATACACCAGCAGCCGCCCCAGACCCCATTGTTAGCCACCACCAGATGGGCAAAGTCGTCCCAGGTGTCAGCACTGAGCGGCCGCGTCACATAGGAGCTGACCGGTGCCATCCATCCATGTTAACCAGCAGAAACCTTGCAATGGCGAGCGTCCCGTTTATGTTCAACGACGCGTGTGATAACGGGCCAGGCGGCGACGCTTAGCGGTCAGATTCGGCTCGGACCCATACACGCGCGGCGCATCGCACGCGCCGCGGCACAGGACCGGGCGAGGTTGTCGCGCCCTGTACCGGTCGTGAGCCGACGGGCATTCGGTGATCGCTAACCTGTCGCGCGCAAGGCCGCGTCCCGATCTCAGGACAGGGTCGCAAGGGTACGGATGCCCGGTGATATCGGCTCGCGTAGCGGCTCGGACCTTTTCCGCCTGTTAGACCCGAGGTTCGCCGGGTCGGTGTCGCCGCCGTCGCAGCGCCGGTCCCACAATGTCGGCACACCCAGTCGGCACACCAAAGGGAATCCTTCGCACCCGCCGGTGGGTACCATTTCGGACCGTCGGGTGCTCTAAGGAGACGGGCGAGTGATCTGTGCGAACTGCGGAGCGGAGGCGCTCCCGGGCGACGAGTTCTGCGACGAGTGTGGGTCACCGATCGCTGGCGGGTGCGCCACCTGCGGCTTCGTCAATCGCGTCGGAGCTAAGTTTTGCAGGAAGTGCGGGAAGCCGTTGGGAGCGGTCGGCAACCCAAGCCCCGCTGCGACGTCGAGACCTGCCGAGCCAACTCTGGCGCGCCTTCCTCCGCAGGAGACGGTCGTTGCGGAGATCCGTCTGGTGTCGGTGCTGTTCGCAGACCTCGTCGGGTTCACGGCGCTCTCGGAGTCCCGGGACCCGGAGGAGGTGCGGGAGCTGCTGTCCCGATACTTCGACGTCTGCCGTGAGCTCATCGAGCGCTACGGGGGCACGGTCGAGAAGTTCATCGGCGATGCAGTGATGGCAGTGTGGGGTGCACCGGCGGCAACGGAGGACGACGCCGAGCGAGCGGTGCGGACAGCACTAGAGCTGGTTGCGGCGGTCGCCGCACTGGGCGCCGAAGTCGGCGCTCCCAACCTTCGCGCCCGAGCGGGGGTGCTGACGGGCGAAGCCGCGGTGACCCTGGGCGCGACCGGCCAGGGCATGGTCGCTGGAGACCTCGTGAACACCGCATCCCGCCTGCAGTCGGCTGCCGAGCCGGGAAGTGTGCTGGTGGGCGAGGCGACCATGCACGCCGCCGGCCAGGCGATCGCCTTCACCGACCTCGACCCGCTCACCCTCAAGGGCAAGGAGGAGCCCGTCGCGGTTTGGCGGGCTGAACGCGTGGTGGCACAGCGCCGAGGTATCGGGCGATCGGAGCGAGCCGAGCCACCCTTTGTCGGGCGCGCGGAGGAACTGCGTCTCCTCAAGGAGCTGCTCCACGCCACCATTCGGGAGCAGCGAGTCCGATTGGTGTCGGTGACCGGCCTCGCTGGAATTGGCAAGAGCCGGTTGGCGTGGGAGTTCCTCAAATATGTGGACGGTCTGGCCGCGACCATCTATTGGCAGCAGGGCCGCTCTCCGTCCTACGGTGAGGGGATCACCTTCTGGGCGCTGGGGGAGATGGTGCGCATGCGGGCAGGGATCACCGAGGGCGAGGACCCCTCCCATACGCGCGCCAAGTTGGCCGCCTCGGTGAGCGAGTTCGTCTCGGAGCCGGAGGAGCGCCGCTGGGTGGATCAGGCGCTCGCCTCTCTGCTGGGGCTCGCCGACGCGCCCGGCAGCGACCGCGAGGAGCTGTTCTCCGCGTGGCGCACCTTCTTCGAACGCATCGCCGAGCGCGGTCCAACGGTGCTGGTCTTCGAGGATCTGCAATGGGCCGACGCCGGATTGATCGACTTCATCGAGTCGATTGTGGAGTGGTCGCGGACCCATGCCATCTTCGTGCTCACGCTGTCGCGACCGGAACTGCTCCAGCGACGCCCCAACTGGGGGGCGGGTCAACGTTCGTTCACCGCTCTCCATCTCGAGCCACTGGCGCCGGAGGCGATGGCTGCGTTGCTGCGTGGTTTCGTCGCGGGGCTGCCGGAGGCGGTCGTGGAGCAGGTACTCCAGCGCGCCGAGGGGGTACCGCTCTATGCGGTGGAGACGATCCGGATGCTGGTCGACCGAGGACAGTTGGTAGAACGCGATGGGGTATTGAACGTGACGGGGACGCTCGGGGTGCTCGAGATTCCCGACACGCTGCATGCGCTGATCGCGTCCCGCCTGGATGGGGTGCCGCCGGAGGAGCGGTCGCTGTTGCAAAACGCCGCTGTCCTCGGACAGAGCTTCTCGATCCCCGCTTTGGCGGCGGTGTCGGGCCTGGACCCGGCCGCCCTTGCGGCGCCGCTGCGAGACCTCGTCCGCAAAGAATTGCTGGTGCTCGTCACCGATCCCCGCTCGCCGGAACGGGGCCAGTACGGGTTCGTCCAGGGGCTCATCCGGGAGGTCGCCTACGGCACGCTCGCAAAGTCCGAGCGCCGGGCCAAGCATGTCGCCGCGGCCGGGTATTTCGAGCGTCTGGATGATGAAGAGCTCGTGGGCGTGGTGGCAACCCACTACGCGGAGGCGCAACGCGCTACTGTCGAGGGCCCGGAGCGGGACTCGCTGGCCTCTCAGGCCCGGGAGTGGCTCACGCTCGCTGGGCGCCGAGCCCTGGCACTCGGCTCCCCGGAGCAGGCGCTCACCTATGTGGAGCAGGCGCTGACGCTGACAGAAGACCTGGCGGAACGGGCGGCGCTCCTGGACATCGGCGGCGACGCCGCCTTTCGAACCGACGCATACGAGCGTTCGGTAGCGCACTACGAGGCGGCGATTAGCGCGCACAAGAGCGCAGGCGATGCCGACGCCGCCGGGCGCAGCACGGCGCGGCTGGCCCAGGTTCTCGGCGACGGGATGGAGCGCGTCGCCGATGCCATCGCGCTGGCACAGCCTCTACTGACGGAGCTCGGAGAAACGGGCAATGAGCGGGCCCGGGCCGATCTGGCTGCCACCCTTGCCTCGCTGCGGAGCAGCTCAGGGGCGTCCGAGAAAGCCCTCGACTGGGCGGAGACGGCGTGCACCCTGGCCGAACGCCTCGACGACACCGAACTGCTCGGGCGCGCCATTGGTGCTAAGTCCGCGGTGCTGTTCCGCATCGGGCGCCATCGGGAGGCGGTAATGCTGGCTCGCGGGCGAATGGCCCTTGCCGCCACTGCCGGCTCCCTCGTCGAGCATGCATTGGCGACTATGTACGTGTCCCTCTTCGTGGGCGATGAGGATCCCCATGAGGCGAACAGACTGCAGCTCGAGGCGGCTGAACTGGCGCGCCGCGCCGGCGCCCGCAGCCTCGAGACCGTGAACCTGCTCAACGCCGCGGAGGGGGCGACCAATCTTGGGCGGTGGGACGACGCCAGAGCCGCGCTAAGCGCCCTCCGGCAGCGAGATCTGCCAAGTCCGCGCCAGACACAGCTCGAGCTCTGCGAGGCGGTGCTGGCCGCGCTCAGCGGGGACACCGCTCTCGCCTTCGAGCGGCTGGAGTCGACCACGGGCGCCGACGAAAGCGAGGACGTGACGGCGCGTGCCAACAACTATCGTGCGCGGGCTACGGTGTATCTGGCCGCCGAGGACCTCGAAGCGGCCCACCGGAACGCATCCGCGGCGCTAGCGGCCGAGCCGTCGGGGATAAACAGCGCAGCGGCACTTGCGATCCAACAGCGCGCAGCACTCTGGCTCGGCGACCTGGGGCGAGCTCGCGACTCGCTGGCAGACATGCAGGCGTTCCGCGGCCGCTGGATGTCGGCAGTGCGGCTGACCGCGGAGGCTGGGGTCGCGGCCCTCGAGGGGCGGAATGACGAAGCGGCGACGGCCTACGCCCGCGCCCTTGACGCCTGGCGGGCGATCGACTCGCCGCTTGATCTCGCCCTCTGCGCACTCGACAGGGCAGCACTTCGCGGGCCTATCCCCGCGCCCGTACGCGAGGACGACGAGGCTCGAGAGATCTTTGCGACGATCGCGGCCACGCCGTTTCTCGAAAGACTCGATCGGACCAGCACCGCGGCACGGAGGGCGGTCTGATCCGTTCCAGGGTGGGGACGCGGCACTGTCCCGAAGTATCAGTACGGCCAGAAAATCCTCGAGGATCACAAGCAAGTGACCGGCAAGGATGGGTGTCGGCTCTGTTCGGAGTGCCGCAAGTACGGGCCGGTCTGAACGTGGGGGTGAGGGGGGTGACGACGCCCCCGCGCTAACGGGGGTGACAGCAATCGAGGGCGTCGCCAACACAGGGGATTGGAGTTTCAGCAGGAGCAACCATCGTGTCGCGTCGGGACGGACGAACTCCCTGCGATCCGGTAACAGACTTCGGACATGGCCCTGCTCAGCCGCACCACGGCAACACGTACCACCTATGGCGAAGCTGATCCCGACAGGGTGTCGGTCTGCGGATCGGTCAGCGCGCGGAGAAGGGTGGTCTACGAGAGCGTGTTTTTATCGGAGGTGGCGATTGGTCTCGAGACGTTCTGTCGATGAGGCGGCTGTGAGGGTCCTCCACCGGGTCGGCGTCAATCCGTAGGTCCGCTTGAAGTGTCGCGTCATGTGGCTCTGGTCGGCGAAACCGGCCTCGGCCGCGACTTGCGCGAGTGACTGCCCGCTCTCGATCGCGGCTTGCGCGAGCGCCAGGCGGCGCAGCGTCCGGTAGCGGTCAGGGCTTGTCCCGAACGCCCATCGGAAGTGGCGGGTGATCGTGAAACGGTCGCTGCCCGCGATCTTTTCGAGAGTCGACGCCGGCGTCTGCTCCCGTGCGTGGGCCGCGAGATACTCGCGTACGAGTTCGACTGCCCTGATGTCGACCGTGGCTCGGCGGCGGTCGGGGCAATCACTGAGCGACAGGAGGCAGTCGGCGACCGCTACCGCGATCTCGGCGCAGCTCAGCTCGCTGACCGGGTCGTCGATGTCGGCGAGCAGGGCAACGATTGGTCGAACCGTCGGCTTCGGCTCCTGGACGGGATCGGCGACGAACGGCAGCGAGCGACCGCCGAGGGCGCCCCGGACGAGCTCGGGCGCGATGTGAAGGATCCGGTAACCGAAGCCGTCCTCGGTTCCCGGGCCGCCGTCGTGCGTCTCGCCGGGATGCAGGACCTGCAGCTGACCGGGCAGGCAGACACGTTGCGAACCGCGGTAACGAAAGGTGGCTACGCCGGCCGTCGCGACGCCGATCCCGTAGGTGCCGTGCCGGTGCGGATCGAACCCGCGCGTGGAGATGTAGACCTCTGCGCGCTCGACGCCGTAAGCGCTCGGTCCGAACCTGATCGAGTCCGAGCGTCGGCCGCAGGATCGTTCAAGACGGTCAGCATTGGCGCCTCGTACCGTCCGCCGCATGAGTCAACGGTATCGCGGCGGCAATGCCTGAGGCGCTTCGCGTCGGGGCGATTCGGGCCGCGGCGAGGCCCTTGGGCGGATGAACCGCCGCCTCTCACACCTCATCGCGGGTTGGCGCACCGGGCTCTCTCGCCCTGTGCTCATCCTTCAAGCGGGAAACGCCCTCAACTACTTCGGTTACGGGCTCATTCTTCCCTTTGAGATCATCTATCTGCATCAGATACGTGGCTTTTCAACGTCGACAGCCGGACTGGTTCTCGCGGCGACCATGGGGACGGCCGCAATCGCCACCCCGCCGACGGGAGCGCTGCTCGACCGGCACTCCGCTAAAGCGATCGTGGTCGCGGGAAGCCTTTCGAGCGCCCTAGGCTACGCCGGCTTCGCCTACGTAGACCGTCCCTGGCAGGCCTTTGCCTGCGCGATTGTCAGCGGAGCCGGAATCGGCGCGGCGGGGACGGCCAACCCGCAATTGACCATCAGGTTGGTCAAGCGCGAGCAGCGAGCGGCCGCCTTCGCGCTCAACCGCGTCGCGGGCAACTTCGGTATCGGCTCCGGCGCGACCGTAGCCGGCTTCGTCGTCGCAGCCGCCGCACAGCGGCTCAGTTCGTTCCAAACGCTCTATTTCTTCGACGCCGTCACCTACGCGGGATTCGCGCTGATCGTGCTTGCTGCCGTACCGAGCCCGCGAGAAGAGACCGTCAGAGCGTCAGACGCCAACGGAACCGGCTTTCGCGCCGTCGCTCGAGATCGGCCCTTCCTCACTGTGATCGCAGCCAATATCGTGCTCGTCGTCGTCGGCCACACGTTCTTCTCCAGCATCCTGCCGCCATTTGCGAAGAGCCACACATCACTCGGCCCGGCCGCGATCGGGATCCTCGTCCTCGTCAACACGTCCTTCGTCGTCATCGCGCAAATCCCGTCGGTGCGCGTCGTGGCACGGATGCGACGCACACACGCTTTCGCGGCGGCCAGCGCGCTGTTTGCGGTCAGCCTGCTCGCGGTGCTCCCAGCGACGCTCATCCACTCGGAACTCGCTGCGACCAGTCTCCTCGCCGGCGTTGCGATCGTCTTCGCAATCGGCGAATGCGTACACACTTCCGTTCTCGGGCCAGTGGTCGCGGACATGGCTCCAGCCCATCTGCTCGGCCGCTACCTGTCTCTCTACAGTCTGACCTTCAGCATCTCCCTGGCCCTCGGCCCGGCGATTGGAGGCCTGCTCCTGCAGACCTCGCCAGACGCCGTCTGGTGGGGTGGCGCGCTTGCCGCGGTGCTCGCCGGAGCCGTCCTGCTTCGACTCGGCGGCCGCATTCCCGATCCGCTCGGAGACTCGAAAGCACTCTAAGTCGAACTCAGCTCGAATCGAGAAATAAGTGCTGGTCTGGGGGGGCCGACGGCGTCGCCGCCACACATAAGACCCACTGCTCCACGTGATCAGTCGTTAGGGGCCGTGGATGGCAGCGTCTTGGTGGAGAGGTCGATATCGCAACACAGCATGCGCAGTGCTGCCGGAACGCAGCGCACGGTCACATCAGACCCCGGCGGAATGTCGACGGTCTCGCCATCTAACTGCGCGGCACCGCCCTGCCCCCAAAAGAACGTCATCCTCGCGCTTTGCGATTGTCTATACGGCCATACCATCGCCCGAAGACCAAACCAGCTCATCCGGAGCGCTGCCGGCCACCGGCGATGTGGTACCAGGATGACTTCCATCAGCCCGTCGGCGCGTCGCGAGTTCGCACTCACGCGAAAGACCTTCGCAATCGTGGGGATGATGTGCCAACTGAGGCTATCGGCGCGGGTTAGCTGGCCGTCGATCACCACGGACACCGGCCGCGCTCGCAGCAACGTCTGGGGGATGAGGGCAAGATCGGCGAGCATTCCCCGTCGGCGACCGTTGACCACGGAAGCCCCCGTGGCCAAAGCACCGATCGCTGCATATGACAGTGCGTACTGTGGCATGGCTTGTTCGTGATTGTTGGAGCTGTATGACACCTCGAGGACATCCACCGGAACGGGCTCTGACGACAGCACGCCCTCGGGCCGGATTCTTTGCGAAGGCGGCCAGCTTCGGTACTGATCATTGGCATTACCGCCGCTGCAGACAACGAGAACAACTCGGCTACCGAAAGCGACAGTCGCCGCGAGTATGCCGCCACCGATCTCGTTGAGGGTGCCATCCCCACCGATTCCTACGATCGTTCCATCGAGGTGCTCGGCAGCCCACGCTTCCGCCAACGCGCGAGCGTGCCCAGCGTAGTTGGTGGTCACGAGCTCCACTTGGCTTTCCGACGATAACCTCAGTTGCTGAAAAGCAGCCTGCGCCATGCTGTCGGCTCGTCGAGAGAGGGGATTTCCGTTGGCAATGATGAGCACCGGATCTCCGGTTCGCACTCGATGAACAGATGTCCCTAAGACAGACAAGTTGGTGCCGGATCCCGTTGTGTGTCAGGAGAACCTCCACCGAGTCTGGCTGAACGTTTCGCCCTTGGCGAAACCCAGGGCCCTGGTAGGGGTCAGCCGGTAGAGCAGCACCTCATTCTGCCTGATCGAGTCACCGAGACCAAACCAGGTGCCTTCGGGTGCCGTGAAGCGCCTGCCGTACTTCGATTCGTATGCATTGGCGGCGCTTTGCAGTTCGGTCTCGTCACTCACCTTCGCGACCTCACCCTCCACCACCACGTCGAGACCATCCAGGTTGTTGCACCCGGTCGTCAGGATGCAATGCGGGTTCTCTGTCAGGTTCTTGGCCTTACGTTCGTCGTCACCCGTGCAGAAGTACATGGCTCCATTCAGCCAAATGCCCAGAAGCGGAGTCACGTGAGGCCGCCCGTCGGGACGGACCGACGACACCCAATACACCTCCGCGTCGTCGAGAATCTTGCGTCCGCGCGCCCACGTCGTTGCGACGGCGTTTTCGCTACTGAACCCAGCCAGCGTCGTCACCGGGTCGCCGGCCCCTGTCTCGCTATTCATTCTTTTCGCCTCCATGTAATCAATTTCCGTCTAACGTGATTGACGCATTCGGTCCGTACGCTAAACTGATGGCCCGACCCGTCTCGAGCGCCGCGTCGAGCTCCGAGCGTAGCGTCGAGGATCCGCGCCAGCGCGAATAGACGGGCGACGTCTTCGGACAACCCTAGTTGGCTCGTGCCGACCGTCGAGTGTTGAGATCGAGGATGCAAGACCAACGCAAGACACTAGCAGCTAGGATCTCGGCGTCCATGCCATTCAAACTGCTGCGCCGCGAGCGCCGTTTCTACGACCTCTTTGATCGCCAGGCAGGCAATCTAGTGGCGGCATCACGGGTGCTGCGCACGGCATTTGACGATGACATCGGGAGGATGTCAGCACACGCGGAGGAGATCAAGGATCTCGAGCACGCCGGGGATGAGCTGACCCACGAAATCATCCAAACGCTGAACCGAACGTTCATCACACCCTTCGAACGCGAGGATATCTATGCGCTGAGCGCTGGCCTTGACGATGTGCTCGACTATATCGACGAGATCGCCGAGACAATCATCCTATACGGCATCACCGACATACCTCCGGCGGCGAAGTCGATGGCATCACTCCTTGTCGAAGCCACCATTCAGGTGCAGGCGGCGGTTGCCAAACTCGAGTCGAAGGCGGGGATAACGGATCACGGCATCGAGGTGCATCGGATCGAGAATGTTGGCGATACCGAATCCCGTCGCGCGATTGGTGATCTATTCAGTGGGACACACGACGCGATCACCATCATCAAGTTGAAGGACTTCTACACGCTGCTCGAGGACTCGCTGGACCGCTGCGAGGACGTTGCGAATGTGATCGAGGGCATCACTATCAAGAACGCCTGATGGGAACCGACGCCCTGCTCATCGTGACGGTCCTGATCGCACTCGGATTCGACTTCACGAATGGGTTCCACGATACCGCGAACGCTGTGGCGACTTCGATCAGTACGCGAGCACTCGGACCGCGCGCTGCAGTCGCGCTCTCTGCGGTCTTCAACCTCGTCGGGGCACTTGTCGCGATCGAGGTCCTGCATACGCACGTCGCCAACACGATTGGTGGTCTGGTGTCGCCGAAACACGGCGTGTCGCTCGGAATGATCATCGCGGCTCTTATTGGCGCGATCGTATGGAATCTGATCACCTGGCGCCTGGGATTGCCTTCGAGTTCCTCTCACGCGCTCATCGGCGCGCTGGTCGGAATGGGTGTGGTCGCGTATGGAGTGGATGCAGTCAAGTGGGGCTCGGTTGTGCCGGTAGTAATCGCTCTGGTTGCGTCACCCGTGATTGGGCTCGTCCTGTCGTACCTCTTCACGGTGGGCGTCCTCGACTTCTTCCGGCATTCGCAGCCAAGTCCGATGAATCGTCGCTTCCGACTCGCCCAGGTTGCGTCGGGCGCGTTTGTCTCGTTTTCCCATGGCGCCAACGATGCGCAGAAGACAATGGGGGTGATCACACTCGCGCTCGTCAGCGCTGGCGCTCTTACGGCAACGGGGACGCTCTTCCCCTCGCCACCGCTTTGGGTGGTGCTCCTGGCAGCAACGGCGATCGGGCTTGGTACATATGCAGGCGGATGGCGGATCATTCGGACTTTGGGAATGAAGGTGATCAGGCTTGAGCCAGTCGACGGCTTCTGCGCGCAGACGATGGCGGCGGTGGTCATTCAGGGCGCGACCCAACTCGCGCTGCCGGTCAGCACGACCCATGTCGTGTCAGGCGCGGTCATGGGCGCCGGCGCAACGCGGAGGCTCGGCGCAGTGAGGTGGGGCGTCGCCCGTAACATCTTGGTGGCGTGGGTGCTGACGATCCCGGCGACCGCCGCCATGGCGGCCGTATTTGCCTTGGGCATCAGAGCCGTGTAGAGAGCGCAGTGAGTGCAAGAGGTGCGGTGGTCCCCGGGGGCGTCAGGGCTCGCGGGTTCGAGTCCTGTCTCCCCGACAGGCGCACGTGCGTCATCGCGACGCGCGTCACTCGCGTGTGAGCGCGATCCAGAGTTCGGGCTTGACGAGTGCGGCCAACAACACGCCCCCGACCCTCGGACCGTGGCAGCTGAAGCCGACGACCTCGTCCTGGGCGACGTCGAACGACTGCTCCCGGCTCAGGTGCCGACCTTGCCCGAGGCGCAGCGTGTGATGCCCAGGAGCCACGGCCACTTCAACCGTCTCCTTGGGCGCGATGGAGCCGACCGCTGTGCCGTCGATGGCGATCGGCCATTGCTCGTTTGCGCCGAACAGCCCGGTCCACCGCCGTTCCAGCCTGAGAGTGCCGTCAGCCATCGTCGCTCCCTCCTATGCGTGGTATCCGTCGAACCGTACCGGCGGGCGGGACCTGACCGCCAGCGCTCGGCGCTCGCTGAGCCGACGCGCCAGTGATGAGCCGCTCGCGATCGAACAGCGCCGAGACGACGCGAAAGAGAATGACGTCAGCCACAAGGAGGATCAGCGCGAACACCACGGCCAGGGTGACACTCGGCGTGAACACGTCGAAGGACACCAACGCGACGACAGCGAGCGGCGGAATGCTCGAGAGCGTGCCCAACTGCTGCGCGACGCGGACGTCGCTTGCTCGCGCCGAGATGCCGATGCCAACCCAGATCGACCAGCCGGCGAGGAGCGGTGCGAAGAGAATCTCCGCCAGGATATGGGATCCCTGACCCAGGGCTGACACCACATACGTGTTGCTGGCAAAGAGACGGGCACAGACCTGGACAACGGCGAAGACCACATAGGCAAGACCGACCGCTGGAACAACAACGCCGATTGCCTTGCCGAGCAGCAGT
Source organism: Candidatus Dormiibacterota bacterium (assembly GCA_003132805.1). Lineage (GTDB taxonomy): Bacteria > Chloroflexota > Dormibacteria > Aeolococcales > Aeolococcaceae > Palsa-851. Next base: position 25,858 of record PKYW01000108.1, read on the forward strand.
TCCTCGCGGCGCAGTGGGGTGGTCAGCAGCGGTTCGAGCGTGCCCTGCTCGCGCTCACCGACCACTGAGTACGCGGCAATGACAGCCGGGAGCAATGCGGGCGCGATCAACAGCACGAGAAACGTGCCGCTGACGGCCCTGTCCGCGGTACTTGCCGCGACCGACGGGCCGATGCGAAAGATGGTGATGAGGGGTTCGATGAGGAAGACGAGCGGGAGCACCGCCATGGTCAGGACGATGAAGGGGCTGCGCCGATACTCGCGGAGCTCCTTGTGAAGCACCGCACCGAGACGTATGAAGCTGAACTTCATCGCGGCGATGCCTCGGGATCGTCGTTGATCAACTGCAGGTAGACATCCTCGAGGGAGTGACGCGACTCGCTGATCGAGACCACGTCGGCACCTGCAGCAACAAGGGCCCGGGTCACTTGCGGAGCGACATTCCTCGGATCGGTGACACTCAACACGTAACTGCTCGCACCCTCTGGTCGCCAACTCTCGACGCCGACGGCGCTGTTGAAGACATCGTCTGGCGCGGCGAGCGGTGTCAAGGTCTCGACGGTCAGGGACCTGCTGAAGAGCCGCTCACGGAGCTCGTCGGGCCGGCCCACCAAGCGCAGCGTGGTGTTGAGGAACGCGACCCGATCGCACAGCCGCTCCGCCTCCTCCAGGCGGTGGGTCGTGAGGAATACGGTAACGCCGCGCTGACGCAGCCCGACGATGAGGTCATTCACCTCGCGCGTTGCGACAGGGTCCAGCCCGGAGGTTGGCTCATCGAGGAACATCACTGCCGGGTCGTTGAGCAACGCGCGCGCCAGACCAACACGCTGCCGCAGTCCCTTGGACAGACTGCCGCACAGATCGCGTGCGCGCGCTGTGAGGTTGACGGCTTCGAGCGCTTCACCGATGCGGACAGTTGCGTTGCGTTGCTCGTAGAGACCCGCAAAGAGCTGGAGGTTCTCGGTCACCGTCAGGCGGCGATACAGTCCCGGATTTTCCGGCATGATCGCGATGTGCTGTCGGATCTCCGGTCCGTTGTCCATGGTCAAGGGGATTCCGGCGACACTCGCCGAACCTGACGTTGGTGCTATCAGCGTTCCCAGGGTCCGAACCGTGGTCGTCTTCCCCGCGCCGTTGGGCCCCAGGAACCCGAATACCTCGCCCTGCGCGACAGAGAACGAGACGTCCTCGAACGCGGTGCGATCACCGAAGCGCTTGGTGAGATGGTCGACGACCAACGCAGGTGGCTTGCCGGAGGGTGGCTCCCCACGAGCAGCGGTGGTCGTGTCGGCCTCCATATCTCAGTAATATCATCTCAACTCCTCAGCCGGCGCGGCGCCGGATCCTCCAGAGGTCGTTGCGCCTGCGGTTACTCAGAACGCGTGGATCCGGCGCCCGGTGACCTCATCGATTGACAGTCTCACCCAATGCCCGCTGGAGCGCGTCGCCCAGGAGTGCAGCGGTCCGCGACGGAGCTCAGCCAGCTCGCTTTCGTCGGTGATCTCGTGCGCAGTTCCCTTGACGACAACGCTCCACCCGGCATGGTCGAGCGGACGGCTATCGTCGACTTCAAAGACAACGGGAGCACCTCCGCCGATCGCGCTGAGCTTGGTGCCGGGCTCGGTACAGAACACGATGGAGTCATTCTCGGCGAGATAGTTGACGGGCAGGATCAGCGGCAGCCCTGCGACCACGAAGCCGATTCTGCCGACGTAGGCATGAAATTGCAGCAACTCAAGAGCCTCGACTCGCGTGAGGTGGTGCACACGTGTCTGAAGTGTGGTCTCCATGGGTTCTCCTCTGATGACCGACCGTTGGTTCCAACAATGGATGTTCGTAACGCGCGAATCCAGAGCCATAGGTCCCGAGCACGTGGTCCGTTAGACCCTTCACGAAGATCGGTCCATGTCGAAGCCAAACGGCCCGAGCATCTCGGGACCGATGACCCTGGTGATGGATCGCCGGCACACGGAGACTGAGTTCAGCGGAACGTGCGCTAGTCCACGATGCAGCAGTCACGAAAGAGGAGCACGCAGCTATGAAGGCGCTCGGCGACATGATGGCCGCGTACGACACCTTCGGGCGCGCATCGGAGACCGGTGCGCTCAAGGTGGTGCTCACGGCTGCGAGCGCGTCGCCCAATGGAAAGGTGGCCGAGCTCGCTGGCGCAACAGCGGGGCGCTAAGAGCGAATGGAACTGAGGATGCTCCCGAGAGTCACGGATCGATCGTGATTTGCGGCAGCACATCATGAAGATCCTTCTTGTCGGCGTCGGAGTCATCGGGACTGTGTATGGCACCAACCTGGCTGCGGCCGGAGACACCATCTCGGTGCTTGCTCATGGAGCCCGCACCGCGGAAGTGGCGAAGGGCGGCCTGAGTGCGCGCGACGTTTCCGACGGGAGCATCGCCTCAGCATCCGTTCAGATGGTTTCGGATCCTGGTGCCGACGCTTACGATGTTGTACTGGTCGCTGTCACCCGCGATCAGGTCGCCGCGGCCTGCGCGTCATTGACAGCTCTTGCGGGCGACCCCACGATTCTTCTGCTTGGGAATGGCATTAGCCGAGGAGCGGTTTCCGGTGCGGTGCGAGGGCGTGTGTGTCTGGGGTTTCCCGGCGTTGGCGGTACGCTCATCGGCCGAACCGTCGATTACGTTCGCATCAAGCCCCAGCCCCTCGCGCTCGAGTCGATCGATGATCCGCGTCTGGAGGAACTGGCGGTCCATCTCAGCGCGCGCGGATTCGCCGTTCAGCGGGTCGACGACATGGACGGGTGGCTCAAATACCATGTTGTGTTGGTGGCCTGCATCTGTGCGGCGCTGTATCGTTGTGGGTGCGACACACAGCGGTTAGGCCGTGACCGTCGTGCACTCCACCTCATGTGCGCGGCGGTGTCCGAAGGGTTCGGGTCCCTACGCTGGCAGGGCGTCGGTGGCATGCCGGCGAATCTGCGTGTCCTGCACAACCGGGGTCTGACAGCAGTCGCCGCTGCGTATTGGGGTCGAACCATGCGCGCGTCGACGGGTGAGTTGTGGTTCGGCGCGCATGCTCGTCACGCCATCGCCGAGATGCACGCGCTGAGCGCCGATGTGCTCGAGGGAGTCGGCGAGGATGATGGAGTCGCAAGGCTCCGTGAACTTCTCGCCCCGAACGGTTGGAAGAACCTGCGAGACAGCTCGCTGCCGGACTCCGTCTCTCCCATAGGAGATTTGGCTAAGCTGCGCTCGCGAAGCGGCTGGAGTGCGACGTGCTGATCGTCGGCGCACGTGTCGCGGGCGCCACATTGGCCGCCATTGCCGGTGACGGCGGTTTGGATGTTGTCCTCGTCGACACCGCCACATTTCCGAGCACAACACTTTCAACGCACTTTTTCCGGGGGCAATGGGGTGTGAGCGCTCTCGAGCGTCTGGGAGTGCTCGACGATGCGCTGGGGTTGGGTGCACCGAAACTGGTGTGCCAATACGACTATTCCGAGGGTACGGAAACCGCGCAGGTCAGTCCTCCTCAGGACCCCGGTGCCATCGGCTTTTGTCTCTCGGTACGACGTGAGCCGTTGGACGATCTCCTTGTGCGCCGAGCCGCACGCCAAAACAACGTCACCCTCCTTGAGGGAACTCGCTTTGGCGGCGCAATCATTAGCGACGACCGAGTTGTGGGAGCGAAGTTGCAGCGAGGTGGTGAGCCACTCGAGGTCACGTGTCGACTCCTGGTCGGTGCCGACGGGCGTCGCTCGGCGGTCGCCAAAGCCGTGCGGGCAGAGATCGAGATGAGCGATCCGCCGATGCGTGCGCTGTACTACCAGTACGTACGCGGCTTTCCGGCTCCCGGCGAGCAGGCCGGACCGGAGTTCTCACTGCGGGGTGATGAGGTCGCTTACGTCTTCCCGAGCGACGACTCGCTCTCGTGCATCGCGGTGTCGGTCAACATGCAGCGGTTCGCGGCCATGCGCGGATCGATCGCCACAAGCTTCCGGTCGGTGATCGACGAACATCCCGCTCTCGGCCGCCGGTTCGNNTGTATGGCACCCGCCGGTTCGACGCGGCCACGCCCGAGGGCCGCGTCCTCGGTTGCGGTCCCGAGCTGAGCTACGTGCGCGTTCCGGTCGGGCCTGGATGGGCGCTCGTCGGTGACGCGTCGATTCATCAGGATCCGTGGTCCGGCAGAGGGATCGACTTCGCCGCGACTCACGCCACGTACCTCGCCGACGCGCTGCTCGATGGAGCCCTGAATGAGACCACGCAGGTGAAGTCACTGCATCGATATCACATGCGTCGCGATGAGCATGGTCTACCCGGCTACCGCGAGACGACCGAATTCGCAGCCGACCTGCGCCGGCTCAGCGAGAGCTGATGCTCGCGACACGGTAGCGGGCTCACGACACGGCGGCGGTTGTCGCCACGCGGACAGCGAGCGACTCCGGCAACATACGAACAGTGACTGCGTACAAGGTGACCATCGAGCGGACAACCGAGTGCCCGACGGCGGTGGTGAAGGCGGATACTACGGCGCGCGAATTCCCAAGGTTGTGGCCCGCGCTCCTCGACGAGGTGTGGGCGTTCCTCCGGACCACGCCCGGTCTTTGGACCGACGGGCACAATGTCTTTCTCTATAGGCCCAATGCTGGTGGAGTAGGGCTCGCTGTCGAGGCTGGCGTCCAGGTCACAGGATCATTCCAGGCCGTCGGACGTGTGGTCCCGTCGAAGTTGCCTGCGGGTGAAGCGGCGAGGGCAGTTCACACCGGACCGCCCGCGCAGATCGGTGCGGCGCATCACGCAGTTAGGGCATGGTGCTCGCAGCATCGCCGAGAACTGACCGGCGTGTCATGGGAGATTTACGGCGACCCGGACCCTGAGACTCACGACTTCGACGTCGCCGTGTACTGGCAGCTCCAAACCCCGAATGACGATCCCAGCGACGCCGAGACGGCAGTGAAGGGCTGAAGGAAGGCCTCAAGCCACGGGGGCGATCAGCCGGCAGCCACGGTAGTGATGAGTGGTAGCCGACGCGACTCGACAATCAAATTGACCGCAAGGGCGCATATCCACAGCACGTACGTCGTCGCCAGCAGGCGCTCGATGAGCCCCGTCGCAGGCATCGAGGACATGTTCGTTGAGACCGCAAGGAGGCGGTAGGGCACGGGCCCGATCACGCGAGCGGCAAACATCACCGGCTTGAGACGGCGCCACCCCGGGAGGGCCGCCATCCGGCGCCAGAGCGGGAACGAACGCTCGCGTCGTTGCTGGAGAAACTGCGGGAGTCGATGGCCTTAGTCAGTGCGCGCGAACACCCCAGCACGGTCGGTCGCAGGTGGGCACGACAGATCGGATAACGTCTCGTGTCACAATCGCGAGGATCCGCATGATGCCGAGAGGCCTTTTCAAGGGGACTGATGTCGCGCACCACGTCGACTCGCCACGTCAACGTCACGGTCGGACTTTCGATTTTGTGTGGAGTATTCCTGACCGCGTGCGGTTCGGCGTCCCCCTCGGCGTCATCGAGTGGCGCGGCCACGTCACCGGGAACATCGACGGCTTCTGGCGCGGGGAGTTCCTCGGGCAATGGCGCGGTACCGACGACTTGTCCAACGCAGTCGGTAGTATCGGCCGCCGCAGGAATGACGTATCCGGCGCCCAGCCAGCAGGCATCGTCGGGCAGTCTCTTCTGCACCTACGCAGATCCGACATCGGGTGCGAATCTGGTGATGGTGGTCACTACGGCGCCCGGGACCACGCCGTCGGTACTCCAGGCCGTTGCGCAGAGTCAGGCCACGGCGCAACACGTCACGGCCAGTTCGGTGGCCGGCCTCGGGGACGCTGCGTACAGCATCACGCTCGATGACGCAACGACGAACTCCCTTCACGTGGATACATCGATCGTGCTGGCCGTCAAAGGCTCGGTCACCTATGACGTCACTGCGGAGGCGACGTTACCTGAGGTTGAGGCGGTCGTTCGCCTGCTGCTCGGCTGATCACAGCCGGCTCGAGGACCATCGACTCGGGTGTTCCGGCCAAACCTGGCGAGTTCTCGGGGTTGGGCCACACCTGTGTGGTCAGAAAACCCTGGAACGACCGCGCTTCGGCCGCACTGTCGAAGTCGAGATCGATCACCACGTACCTCTCGTGTGGGATCTTCGGGGGCCGGAACGGGGCGAGTGGGGCGAGTACGATCGATCGGTGGCAGTGAGCTCCGTTCAAGCACGAGCGATCGAGCGGATCAGCCGGGTCAGTCAGTCGGCCACAGCAGACGCGCTGTCGCTTCGGCACGCTGTACTCGAGGAGATCCGCCGAGTGGTGGACTTCGACGCGTTTGCGTGGCCGCCCAGGACGAGCAACCGCCGCACCTTGGTGGCGCGAACCGTCGGGCGATGGCGGGTTGCCCGACCAGACCCGCGGCTGAGGTTCACATCGGCTGGACCGCTCCCTATGGCGTGGGTCGTACGCTTCGGGTCATGGAAACCTGCACGCGCTGCGGCCAGGAGAATGCCGCAGGTGCGCGCTTCTGCAACGCCTGTGGCAATCAGCTCGGGGCAACGGAGACGCGTGAGGAACGAAAGATCGTCACGGTCCTCTTTGTCGATCTCGCCGGCTTCACCGCTCGAGCAGACCATCTGGATCCTGAGGACGTCAGGGCGATTCTCACCCCGTACTACGCGCGGCTCCGCTCCGAGATCGAGGCGTTCGGCGGAACCGTGGAGAAGTTCATCGGCGATGCCGTCGTCGGCGTCTTCGGGGCGCCGGTTGCCCACGGTGATGATCCGGAGCGAGGAGTACGAGCGGCCCTGAACGTGCGCGCCGCCATCGCAGAGATGAATGCGAGCGATCAGACCCTTGACCTGCAGGTCCGGATCGCCGTCAACACCGGCGAGGCGATCGTGTCGCTCGGCGCCCGGCCAGAGCTGGGGGAGGGGATGGTGGCCGGTGACGTCATCAACACCGCCTCTCGACTGCAGACCGTCGCGCCAACCAACGGGATCATGGTTGGCGAAGCGACGTACCGGGCGACCCGATCGATGGTGGACTACCGCGAAGTCGACCCGATGACGGTGAAGGGAAAGACCGAGCCGGTGCGCGGGTGGCTCGCCGTGGCCGCCACGGCAGGGCCGGGGGAGCGCAGCGTCGCCACCGTCCCAATGGTGGGGCGAGTGCGCGAAATGTCGATCCTGCAAGGGATCTTCCAGGGCGTCGTGACCGAGCAACGTCCCCATCTCATGACGGTCTTCGGTGAGGCGGGTGTCGGGAAGTCGCGACTTGCTTCAGAGTTCACGAACCAGATCGAGGGGAGTGGAGCTCGGATCCTGCGAGGACGGTCGCTGCCGTACGGCTCCAAGACGCTCCACGGACCGTTCACGCAGCAGGTGAAGCAGCTCGCAGGAATCTTCGCCAGCGACGATGTCGTATCGGCTCGCGACAAGCTTCGCACCGCCATCGAGCCACTGCAGGTCGGCGGCGGTGCCGAGCAGCTCGCGTCGCACCTCGCACTCTTCATCGGGCTCGGGCACGAGGACGAGGTCGCCGATCGGCAGGTGCTGTTCTTCGCCGCCCGCCAGTTCGTCGAACTGGTCGCCCAGGATCAACCCACGGTCTATCTCTTCGAGGACATTCACTGGGCCGACACGGGGACCTTCGAGCTCCTCGAAGTGCTCGCGTCGCGAATTCGACACTCGCCGGCGATGCTGCTCGCGCTCGCCCGTCCCGACCTCCTGCTCGCTCACCCAGGGTGGGGCGGTGGCCTGTCGGCGTATTCGGCGCTCTCGCTCGAGGCGCTCGGCGTCGAGGAATCACGAGAGCTCGCCGCCGGTCTGCTGCGCAGCGATACGACGGGCGATGCGGCTCCNNCCGGCGACGTGGCTCGCCGTGTCGCTGCCACTGCCGAAGGCAACCCGCTCTTCATCGAGGAGCTCGCGGCGTCGGTGACCGATATCCCGACGGCCGCCGGCCAGCCACTTCCGACGACCATCCGCGAGCTCGTCTCCGCTCGCATCGACGCGCTCCCTGCGAACCAGCGGCGGCTCCTGCTCGCCGCGGCCGTGGTGGGGCGTGTGTTCTGGACCGGGGCGCTCACGCGAGTGGAGGGGAATGCCGCGGTGCTGTCGGATCTCCTCGACTCGCTCGAGGCACACGACCTGATTCGTCGAGAGGCGTCGTCCTGGATCGAGGGTGAGGAACAGTTCAGCTTCAAGCACGTGCTGATCCGCGAGGTCGCCTATGCCACCTCGCCGCGTGCGATCCGGAAGGAAGGGCACGCCGCCGTCGCCGAATTCCTCGAGGCGGCAACCTCAGGGGCCGGCGCCACGGCAACCGCACTGGCAGCGCACTGGCGTGAGGCCGGCGACGACGAGCGAGCGCTCGAGTACCTGCTCAAGGCAGCGGACGACGCTGGGCGCGGCTGGGCCAAGGACGAGGCGGCCGATCTCTACCGCGACGCGCTCGAACTCATTCCGCAAGACGACGTCGAGCAGCGCAACCGGGTTTCGCGGCTGCGCACCCTTGCGCTGGTCGCGGCCAGCCACGTGGCCGATGCTCGAAGCCTGCAGCGCAGTCCGGAAAGCCCGGATGAGGGCGAGCGGGGACCTGTCTAGAGCGGGAAGTCGCTCGGCGTCACATCTCCGGCGATCTCGGAGAGCGAGAGGATCTCGTGGAATCCCAATAGCTTTGCGTGCTCGCGGACCATCTCCTCGGTCGGCGCTCCGTAGACGCAGTACGTCTTGACGCCACCAGTGTCGTCGACACAGACATGGCTGTGCTCCCAGATGATCTCGGGGAACGATTCCTCCCGGATGCGGCGCGAGCGGCGCCCGACCTCGGGCATCTCGTCCTCTCGGACCACGAACTGTCGCTCGATCAGGTACCTCGGCATCTTTTCTCCTCCACGGGCCCAGCCCGACTCAGGCGCTCACGGTTGTGGCGTCGGAAACTCCCAACACAACACTGGTCTCGATCAACGGTGGAGTCATAAGCGTCTGCAGCACAACGCAATACCGCTTGGTTTTCTCCACCAACGCTTCGACTTGGGCCGGGCTCGCCTCGGGCGCGGTGATGTCGAATCGAAGCCGGATCGATTCGAATCCAACCAGCGCGTCGCCGATACCGAGCGTGCCGCGTAGGTCCAGGTCGCCTTCGACGGTGACCCGGAGATCCTCCACGGGGAGTTCCATCGACGCCGCCACCATCTGACAGGTGACCTGGGCGCAGGCGGCGAGGGCGCCGAGGAGCAGGTCGCCGGAACAGGCACCCGTCCCCGCCCCGCCGACACCCGCATGCGCCTGGGCCTCGTAGATGGCCCGGCCGAGGTCAACCGAGCACGCGATGGGTGCATCGCCCTGGCCGCCACGGGCGACGAGGGTGATCCGGGACGCCGCCGGATCCTCGCGGTAGTGGTCCTTCAGCGGTTTCTGGGTTTCACGCAGGTTCATCGGGGCTCCTCGCTCGCATGTCGCAAGCTGTGTGAACGGATTCTGGCGCATTCGCCGGCCTCGGGTGGATCAGATGCTCGCGGGGTGCCGTCCGACGTAGGAATCGCGCCCACCGATTCGCAGGACGTATGTCATCGTGCACCGTGACCCCTATCAGCGAATCCAGAGGCGCGCGAGTGACCCCGCACGCTGTCGACTTCCAGATGCGCAGGCGCACCGGGCATCCGGACTTCCTCGACCTCCCGTGGGATCTCCCCCTGGAGACATGGCGGCACGACCGCCTGGTCGACGTTCCCCGAGGGATCTCGCGCCATGTAGTCAGGTTCGTGCGCTACGGCGAAGCGATCTACGCGCTCAAGGAGTTGCCGCACCGACTCGCCGAGCGTGAGTACCGGCTCCTCGCCGAGTTGGATCGTCTCTTCATCCCTGTCGTCGAAGTGGCCGCCCTGGTCACCGGCCGCCAGGTCGTCTCGCCACCAGCGTCCGATCGCGTCGAGCTCGAGGCGGTGCTGATCACACGGCATCTCGACTTTTCCCTGCCGTATCGCCGGGTGCTCGGGGCGACCGGCGCTGATCAAGCGCTTGGTGATCGCCTCCTCGACGGCCTCGTGAACCTGCTCGTGCGCCTGCACGTCGCCGGCTTCTTCTGGGGTGATTGCTCACTGTCGAACACGCTCTTCCGTCGCGACGCCGGAGCGCTGGGCGCCTATGTCGTCGACACGGAGACCGGCGAGCTCCATCCGCAGCTGAGCGACGGCCAACGCCTCCAGGACGTGATGGTCGCCGAGGAGAACATCTTCGGCGAGCTTCTTGACGTCACCGCCGAAGGCCTCGTGCACCACATGGACCCGGTGGTGGCCGCCGAGGAGTTGCGCCGGCGCTACGACGGGCTCTGGTCCGAGCTGGTCCGCGAGGTCGCCTTCGCTCCCGATCAGCGCTACCTCATCGAGGAGCGACTCCAGCGGCTCAACGTGCTCGGTTTCGACGTCGAGGAGGTCGAGGTCAGCGCGCAAGGAGGCAACTACCACCTGCGCCTGCAGCCACGGGTCGTCGAACCAGGGCATCACGTGCGTACCCTCAAGGCGCTCACCGGGCTCGAGGTCCAGGAGAATCAGGCTCGACGGCTGCTCGGCGACATCAGCCGCTACCGGACCGATCTCGAGACGAGCACCGGTGGCCCCGTGTCGGAGCGATACGCCGCACGCCGCTGGCTGATCGATGTCTTCGAGCCCACGATCGCCGCGGTGCCGGCGGAGCTCCGCGGCCGCCTCGAACCCGCCGAGCTCTTCCACCAGGTGCTCGACCACCGCTGGTATCTCTCCGAGGCAGCCGGTCATGACGTCGGGCTCAACGAGGCGGTCAAGTCCTACATCGCAACGGTGCTGCCTCGCGCCACCGCGCCGGGGCTCGACGAATTGGTCGTCGACGAGGCCTGAAGCGGCGGAGGCAAGCCCCCGGGCTCTACGCTGCGATGGGTGGCCGTTCCGGATCTGCTTCAGCCCGATGCCTCGCCGCGACTCCGCGTGGCGTGGTTTGGCCATTTTCAGGGGCGTCACGGCAACGGCCTCGCCGCATACAGCCGCCAGACGGTTGCGGCGATGCGCGCTCGGGGAATCGAGGTGCTGTTCGTCGCCCACCGTGAGGGCCACGACGTCGAATCGCCGGGACACGACGTCGAGCTGCGCGCAGTCCGTTTGAAGACGGTGACTGTGTCACTGCCGGGGTCGCTCGACCGCATCGCTGCGGCGCTGACCAGCTTCGAGCCCGACGTCGTCCATGTGTCGGTCAGCTTCTCGTTGCTCGACGGTGCCGTCGCGAGCCTCGCGCAGCACCGCCATATTCCGGCGATCGCAACAGTGCATCTGCCTTATGGGGCCTTGAATTCGGCTCGCGCGCGAGTGCTCCGGGAGGTGTACCGATTCCAGGCGCGGCGCCTGGTCCACTTCGATGCGATCGTCGCGCTCAGTGAGGGTCAGCGAGCGCTGCTCGTCGAGTCGGGGCTGGACGCGAAACGCATCGTTGTCATCCCCAACGCCGTCGACACCGATCGGTTCAGCCCAGCGCGCTCCGGCCTTCGCGCGTCGTCGCACGGCCGGTTCATCGTCGTCTACATGGGACGGCTCGATGCCGAGAAGCGTGTGCCCCACCTGGCGCGGTCGTTCCTGAGCCAGGGCTGGGGCGACGATCATCTGCTGCTGATCGCGGGCGGGGGAACGCAACGACGGCAACTCCAGCGCCTCGCTGCGGAGCACCCGCAGATCCAGCTTCTCGGTGTTCTTGCCGGCGAGGACGCGAGGGTCGACCTGCTGCGTGCCGCCGACGTTTTCGTGCTCCCGTCGACTGCAGAAGGCCTATCCCTGGCATTGCTGGAAGCGATGAGCGTTGGCCGCGCGGTGATCGCCACCGATGCGGGTGAAGATGGCGCCGTCGTCGGTGATGCGGGCATCGTGATCCCTGTGTCGCCGCTTGAGCCCGCGCTTGGTGATGCGCTGCGCCGTGTCCACGACGACAGCGCTCTGCGCCGCACCCTTGCCGAGCGCGCCCGCGCGCGCGCGGTCGCGTCCTACAGCCTGCGCACCAACGTCGACCGCCTCGAGCAGCTCTACCTCGACCTACGTACTGGCGATGTTGGCGCCCGCGCACCGGTCGGTGACGAGACGCCATCGGCGAGGACGATGTAAGGGGACCTGCGGGTAGCCTGGATGCGTGGGCAATCGGCCATCGCTGTCGCGAATCGTCACCATCGTCGTGGTCGTGGTGGGCCTGGCGCTCGTCATTCCGCTCGCGAGCATCGAGATTTCGCTGCTCATCGCTCCGGCACAGAATGTCGAAGCCGGTGGGCAGTCACTCGCGCTCAGCGCAGGACCCTCGGCATCGACCTCCGGCTCGGGGACGCTCGAGTTATTTGGGCAATCAATCCCGACCACCCAGCAGTTCTCCGGCCCCATCCGGCCGGTCCTGCTTTGGGCGGAGGTCACGCACTACGACGAATTGCTCGCCGCACTCAAGCAGCCGGGGCATCTCGGGCAGGCCATTCGCGACGGGTGGAGCGCGTATTTCGTCCGTCAGCTGCTCATCAGTGTCCTGGTCGCGGCGGTCCTCGCCGCACTGAGCCTCGCGCTACTGCGTCGCCGATGGCAACTGATCGTCAGCGGAGTGGTGCTCGCCGCAGTCGTGGCAGGCGGGAGCGATGCGCTTGCAATCAACAGCGCCGCCCAGGGACTGCAGCAACTCTCCCAGGTGCGCACGCTGGATCAGCTCGTCGGCCGCGCCCNNGCGCCCCACTGACTGTCGACCCGCCGAGCCACAGAGCTCCGAGCGCAACCGCGAGCACCGTTGTCATCGGCGACTCGACCGCAGCCGGTGCGGGCAATCCTCCGCTCGCAAAGCCGACGATGGAGGACACTGCATGCCGGCGCAGCCGGGATAGCTATGCGGCTGATATCGCGGCCGTGAACAACAGCACGGTGGTCAATCTCGCATGCACGAACGCCTCCATCGAGCAGGGACTCTTCGGCCCGGAAGAAATCAACGATGTGCTGGTGCCGTCGCAACTCGCGCGGCTCGAGGCGTTGCACGGTGTCAAGACTGTGATCGTCAGCATCGGGGCGAACGAGATGGACTGGACGCAGTTCATGGAGCTGTGCCTGGTCTCGCCGCAATGTGATGACAGCGTGTCCGCCGCGTGGTTCTCGCAGGCGCTCGACAGCTTCACCGTCGACTATTACGACCTGCTCCAGCGCCTCGCTACGCTCCCTGGGTTGCCGCGCGTCATCGTCAACGAGTACTACGACCCGCTCCCCGCGCAGCCGGACTGCACCGGTGAGCCTGCGATCACCGCCGCCAAGTCGAAGGTGCTGCTGGGTCGGCTGACCACCTTCAACACCGTCCTTGCCGACGGGGCGGCCAGCTTTGGATTCGACGCCGTCGCGCCGAGCTTCGCCGGCCACGAGCTCTGCACCCAGCAGTCATTCATACAGGGTCTCGACGATGCTGCCCCGCTGCATCCCAATGCAGCGGGAGAGATCGCGATTGCGCTGGCGGACGAGGAGGCGCTCTTGAATCCCGCGCCCCCGCGCCCAACCGGCGCGGCGACTCCGACACCGTCGTAGGCGACACGGTCTCGACGCCTAGCTCGAACGGCGTGTTCGGCCTTCGGCTGCCGGCCATCGCATCACGGGCCGGCGCCCGTATCGTGCTGCCGCATGAGTGAGCGCAACGCTCCGGCGAGGGCGGTGACGGCGGCAGGTTTCGCGGTCTTCCTCCTGCTCGGCATCGTCATCGCCTCGTATGGGCCGTCGATCCCACATATCACTCAGCGCTTTCACGTGACCGTGAGCGTTGCCGGCTTGATCGTCAGCGCGAACTTCCTTGGTGAGGTTATCGGGCTCCTGGCGCTCGGACTGACGCACGCGCGTTGGAGGCTTGGCCAGCGTCTCACCGCCGGGACGCTCATTTTCGGGGTCGGTCTACTGGCGGCAGCCGCAGCGCCAACCTGGCCGCTGGTGCTGGTCGCGGTGTTCCTGCTCGGCATTGGCGCCGGCGGCCTGGTGGTGCTCGTCAACCTCTTCTACGCGACCAGATATGGCCGCCGCAGCCCGGCGATGCTTGGACTGGTGAACACCTCCTACGGTGTCGGCACCTTTCTGGGACCTGCGCTGGTGGCCCTGACGCGTGGGTTTTCAAGTGTGTTCGCCGTCGTCGGGGTCGCCGTGCTGGTGTGCGTTGTGTTCCTGCGGCGCGCGGTGGAGGAGAAAGCCACGCCGGAGACCGCTCCGCCGGTTCGCAATGCCCGCACCCTCAGCCTTGTCGCTACGTTCGCCGTACTGCTGCTCATCTACGAGGGGCTCGAGGCCGGCGTCGGCACATGGGAGGCGACGGATCTCATCAGCCTCGGATGGTCGGCCCAGTTCGCTGCCGCTGCGACATCGGTGTACTGGGGGGCATTCACGATCGGTCGTGTGCTCACGGCGCCGCTGGCGGTTCGGTGGTCGCCCCAGCGACTACTCGTGCCCGCGTTCGTCATCAGCGCGTTGCTGCTCCTCGGAATTCGGGCCAACCTGGCGCCGCCGCTGCTGTTCGCGCTGGTCGGCCTCTGCGCGGCACCGGTCTTTCCCGTCGCAGTGTCGTGGATGACGCGGGTGGTTCCGAACGCGACAACGCTGACGACCTACGCGATCCTCGGCGCCGTGATTGGGAGTGCGCTCCTGCCCGCTGCGCTGGGCGGGCTCATCGGTCTCGCCGGAGCTGTTGCGCTGCCCCTCGGCGTGGCCGCATGCGCGATCGCGTCGCTCGGCATGGTGGGGGTCATCTCGCTGCGGCTGCGGAGCTGACTCAGGGCTCGGGTGCGGTGACCGCGATTGCGACCCAGACGATCGTGGTCCCCTTCTGCAGCGCGGTCAGCGCGGCGAACCCGTCGGTCACCTGCCCGAAGATGTCGTACTTGCGCGCAACGGTGCTGCTGTCACCGCGACTGATGAAGAACTGACTGCCGATCGTCGCGGGAGTGGCGCTGTACATGGCAACGGCGCCGAACAGGTAGTTGCCTACGACGGGATCGGAAGCCACGGTGTATCCGGGGCCGCCCGTGCCTGTGGCAGTGGGGTCGCCGGCGAACGCGACGGGTGCCGCGATCGCGCAGGCCGTTCCACTGGTGGCCGGGCACACCTGGGAGAACGCGAGGCCGTCGTAGAAGCCTTGCTGCGCGAGAGCGATGAAGTCCGACACTGCATGCGGCGCGTATTCCGGCCTGAGCCGGATGGAGATCACGCCGGCTGCCGTATCGATGTACGCGCAGTAGCCGACGTCATGCGCGAGCGTGAAGCGCGGTGGAGCTGCGAAATGACGCGGGGGATTTGCAACAGCGGCGTGAAGAGGCGGTGCTGGACATGTAACGGCGGTCTGGATGGTCACCAGACCCGGCGTCGCACTAGGGGCGGCATTTGAATTGCACGCAGCGAGTGCAAGTGCACAGATTGCGCCGCCACCAGCAATGGTTCGCAAGCGCACATATGCGAAGGACTGCATCACTGTACGCTGGCGCACATAGCGAATCGCCTTTAGTGGCTTCATGTTCGGCGCGTAGTCTACGCGCGAAATCTTTTCCATGTTGTGCTGATCTCAGATTTGACTTTAGTGATGGAAGCGCGCAATGTCCGGCGGCGAGGGATAGGCGATACGTGGAGGCGAGCAATGGGCGAGAGCCGGAATCGAAACCTGGCGGCACGCCATCGGCGGTGGGCCGTCGGTTTGGCATTAGCTGTCCCGCTGGCGTTAGCGGTATCCCAGTCGTGGGTCGCGCATGCAACGGTCGTACAAAGCGCGTTCACGCCAATCACACCGGTGCGTGCGCTGGACAGTCGATCCAACACGTCGATGCATTTGGCCCCAGGTCATGAAAGTGAGACCTGGCAGGTGTCGGGAGCGAACGGCGTCCCGGCTGGCGCGACGGCGATCGTGCTCAACCTCACCGTCGTTAACACGAACGCGACGACGTTTCTGACGCTGTGGCCCGATGGCGTAGGCGAGCCGGGCACATCGAACCTGGACGTGCTCCCGGGAAGGACGACTTTCGCGACAGTGGTCGTCGGGATGAGCGGGGCCGGCGTCATCGACATAGCCAACTACGCGGGCAGCGCTGACATCATCCTGGACTACTTCGGCTACTACGCTGCGGTGATTCCGGGTGGGCC
>PKYW01000079.1 GCA_003132805.1 Candidatus Dormiibacterota bacterium
CGACGAAGCCGGCTGGCTCTGCGGACGTGAGGAGCCGGCACCAGCGGCGCCAGCACCGGCATCCCGCCGCTGCACGTACTCAAGAACGTCTTTCTTGGTGATCCGTCCCCCGATCCCACTTCCGGTGATCTGTGACAGGTCGACGCCGTGCTCGCGCACCAGCATGCGAACCGCTGGGGTCACNNTGGTAGCCGCCGGACTGGCCGTTACCACCCGATGTGTCCTCTGCGGCCGGGGCCTCCGCCGCCTGCTCGGTGAAGGCATCCTGAATCGGCCCAACCGCGCTCTCGGCGCCGGACTGCGACTCGGTACGGGCGACCGGTTGCACCTCGGGTTCGTCCTGTACGCGCTGCACCGNNTTGCACCGCAGCACCTTGCACCTCAGCCTCCTGCACCGGAGCCGCTTGCACTTCGGCAGCCGGCGCAGCGTCGGCGGTCGCGCCGGCCGTGTCGATGGAACAGATTGGCTGCCCGACCGGTACCACCGCGCCCTCGGGTGCGATCAATTCCGACATCACGCCGTCGGCCGGCGCGGGAATCTCGGCATTCACCTTGTCGGTGATCACCTCGGCGATTGATTCGTACTTCGCGATCGCATCGCCGGGGTGCTTGAGCCACCGGGCGATGGTTCCTTCGGTGACGCTCTCGCCGAGCTGCGGCATCGTGACGGTCAGGGCCATTTCGCGCGATTCCTTGTTGGTGTTCAGTACGCGGCGAGCTCGCGGAGCTTCGCCTCGACCTTGTTGGGGGTGACCAGGTAGAACTGCTCCAGCGGGGGCGAGAACGGCATCGCCGGAATCTCCGGGCCGCCGAGACGCATCACCGGCGCATCGAGACTATCGAAACAATCCTCCGAGATGATCGCCGCGACTTCCGACGCAACGCTGACGGCGAGGTTGGACTCCTGAACGATCAGGACCTTGCCGCACTTGCGCGCACTCGCGACGATGGCCTCGCGGTCGATCGGACGGAGCGAACGGAGGTCGACGACCTCGCAGGAAAACCCATCTGCAGCAAGGCGATCGACGGCCTCGAGCGAGCTGTGCACCATCATCCCGTAGCTGAAGACCGCGATGTCGGTGCCTTCGCGCACGACGCGAGCGCGATCGAGCGGCACGGTGTACTCACCATCCGGGACCTCGCCCTTGATGGCGCGATAGCAGCGCTTGTGCTCGAAATACAGGACCGGGTCCGGGTCGCGCAGCGCCGAGATGATCATGCCCTTGGCGTCGTACGGCGTCGACGGCACCACCACGCGCAATCCGGGGATGTGCGCAAAGATCGCCTCGATCGACTGCGAGTGATAGAGCGCGCCGTGCACTCCCCCGCCGAACGGTGATCGCAAGACCATCGGCACACCCCAGTCGCCGTTGCTGCGGTAGCGCATCTTCGCGGCTTCGCTGACGATCTGATCCATCGCCGGCATGATGAAGTCCTGGAACTGAATCTCGGCGATCGGGCGCAGCCCGTTCATCGCGGCGCCGATGGCCACACCGACGATCAGCGACTCCGCAAGCGGGCTGTCGAGCACGCGCGCCTCGCCGAATTCCTTCTGCAGTCCCTCGGTGACACCGAAGACGCCGCCCTTGGCCCCGACATCCTCGCCAAGGATCATCACGCGATCGTCGCGCTGCATCTCCTCGCGAATCCCGTCGCGGATCGCCTCGATGTAGGTCTTCTCAGCCACGCCAGTCACCCGGTTCCGCGTACACGTGGAGCATCGCCGTGTCGGCGGCCGGCAGCGGCGCCAACTCGGCTTGCTCGGTGGCCTCGTTGAGCTCGATCACGAGCTCGGCGCGCATCTCATCCGCATCTCCCGCGGTCAGGACGCCGAGCTCCTCGAGCGTCGCCTTGAAGCGCAGCAGGGAGTCCCGCTCCTTGTCTGACTCGAGCTCCTCGGACGTCCGGTAACGCCGCTGGTCGTCATCAGAGCTGTGCGATGTGAGCCGGAGCACCTTCGCCTCGATGAGCGTCGGGCCGTCGCCACGACGAGCCCGCTTCACCGCCTCGCGGGCCACCCGGTAGCAGGCGATGGCGTCGCATCCGTCCACGATCACACCCGGGATGCCGTATCCCTTGGCACGATCGGCGACGTCCTCCGTCGGCATCTGCTTCTGCCACGGCACGCTGATGGCGAATCCGTTGTTCTCGACGAGGAAGACCACCGCGAGCTTGTGTGTCGCGGCGAAGTTCAACGCCTCGTGGAAGTCGCCTTCGCTGGTCCCGCCCTCGCCGATCGACGTGAACGTCACCGCATCCTCACCGCGCATGCGAGACGCGAGCGCGATGCCGCACGCATGGAGGAGTTGCGTCCCCACCGACGAGCCGGTGCTGATGATGTTCAACCGCCGGCAACCGTAGTGCGCCGGCATCTGGCGCCCGCCGCTGTTGGGATCGTCCGCGCGCTGCAGAACGGACAGGATGTGGTCCTTGGGGGTCATCCCGAGCACGAGCGTCAGCGCGAGATCGCGGTAATACGGCGCCACCCAGTCGTACTGGGGCCGCAGATTCATGCCAAAGGCGACCTGAACCGCCTCGTGCCCTTCTGCGGAGATCCAGAACGGTGCGCGTCCCTGGCGATTCAGCACCCAGAGCCGCTCGTCGAGCAGACGCGAACGAAGCATGTGCCGGTACATGAGCCGGAGCGTCTCCGCGTCAAGCCCGGCGCGCGCCTTGGTTTCTGTCCGTGTCATTGCCACGTGTCGATCATCCCTCCGAATGAAGCTCGCGCCGGCGGCGGAGCTTCAACGCTCTCGTGGTGCTCAAACGTGAATCGCCTCGCCACTCACGGCTAGCGCAGCTTCTGAGAGCACTTCGCTGAGTGTAGGGTGTGGCGCGACCGCGTGGCCCATCTCGAACGCGGTGGTCTCGAGCAGGCCGCCCAGTGCCGGGCCCCAGATGAGCTCGGTGACCTCGTGGCCGATGATGTGGACGCCGAGCACGGTGCCGTCGGACTTGTCGGTGACCACCTTGGCGAAACCTCCGGTCTCGCCCCAGATGACCGCCCGGCCGTTGCCGCGGAAGGGCATCTGCCCGATGGCGACCTCGTATCCGGCTGCCTGTGCCTCGGATTCGCTGAGACCCATCGACCCGATCTGCGGCGTGCAGTAGGTGGTCCGGGTGATCAGCCGGGGATCGAGCGGATGGGGATCGCGACCGGCGATCGACTCGACGGCGAGGACACCCTCATGGAGCGCCTTGTGCGCCAGCTGGAATCCGCCCACGACGTCGCCCACCGCACTGACCCCGTTCTCCCCGGTGCGCAGCATCGAATCGACGGCGATGACCCCGCGGTCGACGACCACTCCCGTCCCCTCGATGCCGATGTTCTCGACATTCGCCGCGCGGCCCACGGCGACGAGGAGCAGCTCGGCCTGGAGCCGCTGCTCCTTGCCGTCCTCACCGGCAACGGTCACGGCGACGCCGCCTTCGTTGCGCTCGATCGACCCGAGGTCGAGGCGGTGTCCGGTGAGACACGTGATACCGCGCGCCTCGAACTGGCGGCGGAGCTCACTGCCCACGGCGGCGTCCTCGAGCGGGACCAGGCTCGGGAGCATCTCGACCACGGTCACCTCGGCGCCGCAGCTGCGATAGAGCGAGGCGAACTCCACGCCCACCGCGCCGGCGCCGAGCACGATCGAGGCGAGGAAGGGTGCCGGCGCCACCGCGCGGCCGACCTCGGCCAGCACCGAGCACTGCTCCAGCAGGCCGAGCCCGGACCCGCCCAGCGACTCGGGCAGCGCGGCGGCCAGGATCCCGGCCCGGGCCAGGTCGGCCCAGAGCGCGGGGTCGAACCGGTCTCCGCCCGCTTCGACCTCGCGCAGCCGCTCCGGCGTGCACCGGTCGCCGAGTATGCGCCTGCTGAGGGCGGCGAGTTCCCGCTGGCTATCGTTCAGGGAAAAATCCATCGTCTTCTCAGGTGCTCCTCATCGTCCTCAGCGGCGGACCGGCAGCCCGAGGCCGACCGCGGCGACGATGTCCCGCTGTACCTCGTTCGTGCCGCCGCCGAAGGTCAGGATCAGGGCGG
>PKYW01000078.1 GCA_003132805.1 Candidatus Dormiibacterota bacterium
CGGCCGGTGAACTCGGGGAAGTTGTTGGTCGCGTGCAGCCGTTCGACTGCGGCCTTCCAGTTGTCGTGAGACACGAGGTCGTTCCACTCGGGGATGAGATTGCCGAGCGGACACCCGTGGTGGCAGAACGCGACTCCGCAGTCCATGCATCGCGATCCCTGGTCGCGGAGCACCTGGACCGGAAGCGGGAGATACACCTCGCGATAGTCAGCGATGCGTTCCGCGACCGGCCGCTTCTGAGCCGTGTGCCGCGTGTGCTCCAGGAACCCCGTGCGCACCGCCATCAGCTCACCAGCTCGAGTTGCGCGCGCAGCGCACGCCGGTACTCTTCAGGCATCACCTTGACGAAACGCTCACGCTCCTGTGGCCAGTTGCGCAGCACTCGCTTCGCGACCGCACTGCCCGTGAGTGCCGCATGGCGCTCGAGCAATGCGGGCACCAGCTCGTTGTCGTCGACACCGAGTTGCTCGAGCGTCACCGACGCCCGGTTGCAGCGCGCGGCGAACGCCTCGTGCTCGTCGAACACGTAGGCGACGCCACCGCTCATGCCGGCCGCGAAGTTCCGCCCGGTCGCCCCCAAAACGACGACGGTGCCTCCGGTCATGTACTCGCAGGCGTGGTCGCCGACGCCCTCGACGACGGCCACCGCACCGGAGTTGCGGACGCAGAAGCGTTCACCGGCCACTCCGCGGATGAACGCCTCACCCGAGGTTGCGCCGTAGAGCGCGACGTTGCCGATGATGATGTTGTCCTCGGCGCATCGCGTCGAAGTGCTCGGTGGCAGAACGACGAGACGTCCGCCGGAGAGTCCCTTGCCCACGTAGTCGTTCGCCTCACCGCGGAGCGTCAGCGTGACGCCGCTCGCAAGCCAGGCGCCGAACGACTGACCCGCGGCACCGTCGAGCTCGACGTCGATGGTGCCGTCGGCAAGGCCGCCAGCACCGTGGCGTCGCGCGATCTCGCCGCTGAGCATCGCTCCGACACAGCGATGGACGTTGCGCACAGGCAGCCGCATGCGTACCGCATTGCCGCCGCGAAGCGCATCACCACTGCGCGCGATCAGCTCGTTGTCGAGCATATCGCCAAGGTCTGCGCTCTGCTGCCTGCTGTGCCGGCGGTCGTCCGGAGACTCCACCTCCGGCACCATGAGCAGCGGTGTGAGGTCGAGCCCGCGTGCCTTCCAGTGATGAACGGCGGGATTCGACTCGATGAGATCGACGCGGCCGATCATGTCCTCGAAGCGCCGGAAGCCGAGCCGCGACATCCAGCGGCGCACGTCCTCGGCGAGGAAGCGCATGAAGGCAACGACGTGCTCCGGCCGGCCGGCGAACCGCGAGCGCAGCACCGGGTCCTGCGTGGCGATGCCGACCGGACAGGTGTTGAGGTGGCAGACGCGCATCATCACGCAGCCCGCCGCGATCAGCGGCGCCGTCGCGAACGCGAACTCGTCAGCGCCGAGCAGCGCACCCACAACCACGTCGCGCCCGGTCTTCATCTGGCCGTCCGCCAGGAGCGTGACCCGGCTGCGCAGGCGCTGCCTGGTGAGCACCTGCTGCGCTTCGGCGAGGCCGAGCTCCCACGGCACGCCCGCGTGCTTGATCGCGGTCAGCGGTGACGCGCCGGTGCCGCCCTCGTAGCCGGCGATGACGATGTGATCGGCGCGCGCCTTCGCAACGCCCGCGGCAACCGTGCCAACGCCTGCCTCGGCAACGAGCTTGACGCTGATCCGCGCATCTGGATTCACCGAGCGCAGGTCCCAGATCAGCTGAGCGAGGTCCTCGATCGAGTAGATGTCATGGTGCGGCGGCGGCGAGATGAGCCCGACGCCCGGCGTTGAGTGGCGCAGCCGCGCGATCGATTCGTCGACCTTGGCTCCAGGCAGCTGACCACCCTCGCCGGGCTTGGCCCCCTGAGCAATCTTGATCTGCAACTCGTCCGCGTTGACCAAGTAGTGAGCGGTGACCCCGAAACGTGCCGATGCAACCTGCTTGATGGCGCTCCTGCGCCAGTCACCGGTGGTATCGGGCTCGTAGCGCGACGAGTCCTCTCCTCCCTCCCCCGTGTTCGAGCGCGCTCCGATCCGGTTCATCGCTATCGCGATGAGCTCGTGTGCCTCCTTGCTCAGCGAGCCGAGCGACATCCCGCCGGTGGAGAAGCGGCGCACGATGTCCAGCGCCGGTTCCACCTCATCGAGTGGCACCGGGGCGGGCGTCTCCCGGAGCACGAAGAGGCCGCGCAAATTCTTGAGCCGCCGTGACTCGTCATCGGCGAGCGAGACGTAGTGCTGGAACGCCGACTCGTCGTTGGACTTCACCGCGTGCTGGAGCGCGCCGATGACCTCGGGATTCCACTGGTGGTGCTCACCATCGCGTCGCCACCGATATTCGCCGCGGTCCTCCAGGGTCGGTGGCGTGATGCGCACATCCGGAAATGCGCGCTGGTGGCGCGCGAGCGCCTCCGTCGCGATCACGTCCATACCGATGCCACCGATTCGCGACGGCGTGTTCGGGAAGTAGCGATCAACGACGGTGCGGTCGATGCCGAGGCACTCGAAGATCTGCGCGCTGCAGTACGACTGGATGGTGGAGATGCCCATGCGCGCGATGGTCTTGCGCAGTCCTTTGACGAGCGCCTGGACGTACAGCTCTTCGGCGCGCTCCGCGTCGACGGTGGGAGGCATCAGCTCGCGTCGCGCGATGTCGGCGATCGTTTCGAAAGCGAGGTAGGGATTGACCGCTTCAGCGCCGTACCCGATCAGCAGCGCCAGGTGCATCACCTCGCGCGCTTCTCCCGTTTCGATGACCAGACCCACTCCCGTGCGCGTCTGCTCGCGAACCAGGTGGTGGTGCACCGCGGCAGTGGCCAGCAGCGACGGGATGGGCACGTGCGAGGCATCGATGTGCCGGTCACTGAGGATCAGCACGGTTGCGCCGGCCTCGATCTGCTTCGAGGCGAGGCGGCAGATCCGCTCGAGTCCGGCCACGAGCCCGGCCGCACCGGCGTCACGGTGAAAGACCATCGAAATGGTCTCCGCCGGAAACTGGCGCTGCGTGACGTGCCGGAGCTTCTCGAGGTCGTGGTTGGTGAGCACGGGGTGTGGCATCTCGAGCCGCTTCGCCTGCGCGGGACCCTGTTCGAGGAGGTTTCCGCCGGCACCCAGCGTGGTCACCAACGACATCACCGCCTGCTCGCGAATGGGATCGATCGGCGGGTTGGTCACCTGCGCGAAGAGCTGCTTGAAGTAGTTGAACAGCGGCAGCGGCCGCTCGCTCAGCACGGCAAGCGGCGTGTCGTTGCCCATCGATCCGACCGCTTCCTCACCGGTCTCGCCCATCGGCCCCAGCAGGATCTCGACGTCCTCGATGCTGTAACCGAATGCCTGCTGGCGCACCAGCAGCGTGCCCGGGTCCGGGGCCGGCACGTGGTCGGGGGACTCGAGCTCGTCGAGGTGCACCGTGCCTGCCCGAATCCACTCGCTATACGGCTGCGCCGAGCTGAGCGTGCTCTTGACGGCGGCGTCATCGAGGATCCGGCCCGCCGCAGTGTCGACGAGGAGGAGCCGCCCGGGTTCGAGGCGCCACTTCCTGGCGATACGCTCCTCGGGCACATCGAGCACGCCCGCCTCGGAGGCCATGACCACGAGCCCGTCCTCGGTCACGAGGTATCGCGCGGGACGCAGGCCGTTGCNNCCGTCCCAGGGCTCGAGCAGCGACCCGTGAAACTCGTAGAAGGCACGCCGCTCATCGTCCATGAGCGGGTTCTGATGCCACGCCTCAGGGATCATCATCATCACCGCATGCTCGATCGACCGGCCGGTCATGGCGAGCAGTTCCAGGGCATTGTCGAACTGCGAGGAGTCGGATCCCGACTCGTCGAGCACCGGCACCAGCTTCGCGATGTCATCCCCGAAGTGCGGACTGCGGAACTTCGACTGGCGCGCGCGCATCCAGTTGACGTTGCCGCGCAGCGTGTTGATCTCACCGTTGTGCGCTGACAGCCGGAACGGCTGCGCAAGATCCCAGCGGGGCAGCACGTTGGTGGAGAAGCGCGCGTGGACCAGGGCGAGCATCGATGTCACCCGCTCATCGAGCAGGTCGGGGTAGAACCCCGCGAGCTGCGCCGCGGTGAGCATCCCTTTGTAGACGACGGTCCGGCTCGACAGGCTCGCCCAGTGGAATCGATCGCGACCGATCCCGGCCTCGAGGGCGCTGCGCTCGATGACTCGTCGCAGCACGAGCAGACGTCCCTCGAGCGCCGCGCCGTCGAGGCCGATGGCGGCGACAAACATCTGGCGCAGGACGGGCAGCGCCGCACGAGCCGATCGTCCGATCGATGCTGCGTCCACCGGCACATCGCGCCAGCCGAGCA
Organism: Candidatus Dormiibacterota bacterium; assembly: GCA_003132805.1. Lineage (GTDB taxonomy): Bacteria > Chloroflexota > Dormibacteria > Aeolococcales > Aeolococcaceae > Palsa-851. Next base: position 4,369 of record PKYW01000078.1, read on the forward strand.
GGCGCAATCCCTCGGACCTGCACGCAGCGAGCGTTATCGCCTCGCACCGCTCCCGGTCATCGGGATCCTGGGGAAGCATCGCCATGCCGACGCCGTACCCCCCCGGGGCAGGCAGCGACAATCCAGACGAGTCCCGGAAGAAGGCATCGGGGAGCTGGAGCAGGATTCCGGCACCGTCGCCGCTGTCGGGCTCGGCGCCCGACGCGCCCCGGTGACCGAGGTTGACGAGCGCCTGGATGCCCTGCTCGACGACCGAGTGAGCGGGGCCGCCGGCGATCCGAGCGATGAACGCCACGCCGCAGGCGTCATGTTCGATGGCAGTGTCGAACAAACCTCGATTCAGGGGCTGCTCGCCGAACTGCTGGCCGATACGTGCGTAGCCTGACATGCTCCGGCCGTCGGATCAAGCTCGGCAAAACGCAGGGCCACGCGTGTGCTAGGGTTCGGGTCAATGGCCACAACTGCGCGTCGATACTTTGGCCCGCCAGCCGTAAGGCTGCCGGGGGTCTTCTAAACCCGACCGCGCAGTCGTTACCAGGGCTGGTTCATCAGAGATGGGTCAGCCCCGGATCCCGTGTGGTGGCCCATCACCACACGGAGGTGCCAAACAGTGACCATCGAGCCGCTGCTCGTCAGCGCGACCCGACGACACGACACACACCGAGTCAACATCGGCGCCGTCGAGGTGGGCGGCAATACCGTGCCGGTCATCGCGGGACCGTGCGCGGTCGAGCCCGGCTACGTCGAACATGCAATTGCCACGCATCGCGCCGGGGCGTCGGTCTTGCGCGGGTGCGTTCTCAAACCGAGGACGCGACCAGGATCCTTCCAGGGTCTGGGAGCCGCTGGGCTGCCGCTCCTCGACGAGGCGAAGCGTGTGACCGGCTTACCGGTGATCGCCGAACCGCTTGCCGCGGACGATATCGACGTCTTGCGCGGCCATGTCGATGCGCTGCAGATCGGCGCACGCTCGATGCACAACACGCCTCTGCTGCGCGCCGCCGGCCAGAGCGGCATGACGGTGATCCTCAAGCGTGGGATGTCGGCCACGTATGACGAATGGCTGGCGGCGGCGGACTATGTCATCAGCGAGGGCAACCGCCAGGTCATCCTCTGCGAGCGAGGTATCCGAACCTTCGAGACCGCGACTCGGAACACCCTCGACGTGAGCGCGATCGCCGTGCTTCGGGATATGACCGACCTCCCGATCGCCGTGGATCCAAGTCACGCAGCCGGCAATGCCCGATGGGTCCCGTCACTCGCCGTCGCGGCGCTCGCGGCCGGCGCCGACGCACTGCTCATCGAGTGCCACCCCGACCCTGCAGCGTCGCTGTGCGATGCGGCGCAGGCAATCACGCCGCAGGTGCTGAGCCGGATCGTGCAGACGTCGCTGTCGCTCTGCGCGATGACGAGGCCCGCGGTGGCAGGCTCGGTCGCGGAGTGCCGGGCGATGATCGACACCATCGACGATGCGGTGTTCCGGATGCTCGAGTACCGCGCGGCAATGGTCGGGGCGGTGCAGCAGCAGAAATCGGCCGCACGCTTGCCCGAGCGAGATCTCGACCGAGAGCAGGAGATCGTCGAGCGGCTCTCCCGTCAAGCGCCGCGGCTCGGCGAGCAGCGTGTCGACCGTCTCGTACACGCCATCATCGAAGAATGCCTCGACGCCGTTCCGGTCCACCCTGAGGCGGCCGTGGCCTGAGGCACCGCCGCCTGACACGCACGCCGACCAGCACCGAGGGTCATACTCGGAGACCACCAGCGGCTCGGGACGATCGCCGTACTGAGGCGAGATATCGATGACCAATGCCACGCCGGTTCCAGAGCGCACGCTTGTGGAGTTGTTTCGTCGCCAGGCGACATCGCGTTTCGGCAGCCCGGCGATGTTTCATCGAGAAGGCGATTCCTGGGCGGCGATCGACTGGAACACGTACGCGCAACAGGCGCGTTCCATGGCCGCGTTCTTCATCAGCGTGGGGTTGAACGAGGAGGAACACGTCGCGATCTGGTCCTTCAACAGGCCGGAATTCCTCATTGCGAGCACGGCGACGATGCTGGCTCGAGCCTGTACCGCACCGCTCTATCAGACCTTGAGCGCATCCGAAGCCGCCTACGTTCTCCGTCATTCCGACGCGCCGATTGCGGTGGTGGAGAACGAGGATCACCTCGCGAAGGTGCTCGAGGTTCGGAATCAGCTGCCTGCACTGCGACGTGTCGTTCTCATGGACGGTGTTGCGCCCGAACGTGACGAGGCGTTCGTCGTGTCGTGGACCGACGCGATGCAACGCGGCCTCGATGCGTTGCCGCAGATTGCAGAGGACCTCGATCGGCGCAGCGACGCGGTGCAACCGAGCGACATCGCGACGCTCGTCTACACCAGTGGCACGACAGGCCCGCCGAAGGCAGTGATGGCAACGCACGGAAATCTCATCGCGGCGATCAACGCGCTGGGACCCATCGTCAACCTCTCATCGGATGACCGCGTGCTCAGCTACCTGCCACTGGCGCACATCCTCGAGCGGCTCAACAGCGAGGTGCGCCTCGACTGCGCCGGCAACGCGCTGTGGTTCGCAGCCTCCCTGGCCGAGATGCCCGCGGAACTACGCGATCTTCGACCGACCTGCTTCGTGGGTGTTCCGCGGGTATGGGAGAAGATGGCGGCGACGATCAACGTCGCGATCGATGCAATGCCGAGCTCGCGCCGTAGCCTGGCGCGCTGGGCGATCGCCGCGGGAGAGCAGACCGTCGATCGCCGTCAGCGCGGTGAGGCCGCGACCGCCGTTCAGCGGTTGCGCCACCGCGTCGCGGACCGTCTCGTGCTCCGCCGGATTCGCAACGAGACCGGCCTCGACCAGGCGCACACGCTCATCACCGGCGCGGCCCCGATCTCCCAGCAAGTGCTGCGCTTCTTCCACGCTCTCGGGCTGGAAGTCCTCGAGGGTTACGGGATGAGCGAGAACATGACCGTGACGACCGTCAACCGGCACGGGCACGCACGCCTCGGCACAGTCGGGCAGGTCGTCCCGGGAGTGGAGCTGCGCATCGACGATGACGGCGAGATCCTCATGCGAGGTGAGGTGCTCTTTGCCGGGTACTACAAGGACCCGGTGGCAACTGCTGAGACGGTGGTCGACGGCTGGCTGCACACCGGTGACATCGGCGAGCTCGACGCCGATGGATACCTGCGGATCACCGACCGCAAGAAGGACTTGATCATCACCGCCGGCGGCAAGAACGTCGCCCCGTCGAACATCGAGGACGCGTTGCGCAGCGAACTGATCGCCACGCCCGTGGTGATCGGCGACCGGCGGCCGTACATCGCCGCGCTGCTGACGCTCGACGCGTCCGGTCTCGAGCACTTCGCTCGCAGGCGCGGCCTTCCGACAGATCTCCAGGAACTGGTCCGCAACCCGATCCTGCTCGAGGAGATACAGCGACGCGTCGAGTCCGTGAACCGCCATCTCGCCAACGTCGAACGGGTGCGGCGGTGGTGTCTGCTCCCTCGGGAGTTCGAGGTGGGTGTCGAGCTCACCCCGACGTTCAAGGTGCGCCGGAAGGTGGTCGCCGAACGTTATGCGTCGGAGATCGAGAGCCTCTACGCGCCGGAGACCGACGCAGGACGTCGGGGCGACGACGCGACGTCAGTCGGTCGAACCTAGCTGCGCTCGAGGATGCCTCGAATGAACGCCGCCTGACCAGTGTGAGTCACGTCGTCATGGATGATGCTCACCAGCCGGACTCCCAGGGTCACCGGAGGATCCCAACGATCGTCCACGACCCGATCGAGGTCAGCGTCCGTGAGGCCCGCGACGTACGCGAGGGTCACCTCGTGGACCGCGTCGTAATACTCGCGGAGCGGATCGGCCTCGACGGTGACGGACGCGACCTGGTCGGACGTGTGCCCGTAGCCGTGGTCGGCCGACTCGAGCGGTAGTCCGAATCGATCCACCCAGCCGCCGGACGTCCAGACCTGCTCGGTCCCCGCGACGCCCGCGATGTGGTCGTCCTGGATCCGCGTCAGATGCCAGATCAGCCATCCGATCGAGTTGGCGTCGCTGTCGATGCGGGCGGCAAGCTGATCGGGGCTGAGTCCATCGAGCACGCGATGAACGACGTCACGGATTCGCCCGAACGCATCCTCAAGCACCTCTGCGCTGGTCATCTTGCACCTCCTCTGCCGTGTCGCGGGACCCTTCCTCCATCATGAGGATATGACTGAGCATCCTGAAGACCTGCCCTGGAATGACAGCCCCGCCGACTCAGACGCACCGCTCGGCGACGGGGAGCCTGACCCTGCAGAGGTGACCGGCGACGAGGACGATCCGGCCCAGAGCGACTCTTCGCTGGCCGGACGGCTGCACGACGTCGATGAATACCATCGCGACACCCTCAACGAGCGCCTCAGCGAGGAGGAGCCCGATCGACTCCTCCTGTTCCAGGAGCCGGAGGCCGGCGAGTTGCAGGCACCCGAAGCTGGCGATGACGACATCGAGGTGACGCCGGGTGAGCCGGATCCATCGGATTCACTCGAGGACGACGACGAATCCGCTGAAGATGCCGCCATGCACCTCATCCCCGACAACGGGGAGTAGCCCCGAAGCTTGTTTCGACCGCCGAGCCTCGAAGGACGGCGCGGGCCCTGCGTGCTAGAGCGAGGCCACTAAGCTTCACGGATGGCGACCGCAAGCCCCGGGCCGGCGAGGAGGCCGACGCCGACCGGTACGCCGGGCTCGAATACCGTCGGCTACAACCCGATGCGCTGGCGGCGCTTCTGGTTGCTCATCTTTGGCCTGCTCGTGCTCAACATCGTGATCTCGAGCATCATCCAGAGCGCAAGCACGCCTGCTTCGGTGACCATCCCGTACAACCTCTTCCTCGACGAGATCAATGCCGGCAACGTGATCAATATCACGGCGACGGGCGACTCGATCACCGGGACGACGCGGAAGGCTGTCAGCCCCGGTTCCGGACAGCCGAGCGCGAAGAATTTCCTGACCCAACGTCCGTCGTTTGCCAGCGACAACCTCGAGACAACGCTGATCAAGAACAAGGTCAGCATCCTCGCCGAGAACCCGAACCCTCCCACGCCACTCTGGGAGACGCTGCTCCTCTGGTTCGGACCGACGCTCCTGATCGTCTTCGGGTTCATCTACCTGATGCGCAGAAGTGCCGCGGCGCTGGGCGGTGGAGGGAGTGGGGGCCTGCTCGGGCGATTCGGCCAGAGCGGCGCCCGCCTCTACAACGCCGAACGACCGGACACCACTTTCGCTGACGTCGCCGGTATCGACGAGGTGAAAGCCGAGCTGGTCGAGATCGTCGACTTCCTGAAGAAGCCCGAGAAGTATCAGCGCCTCGGCGGCACCATCCCCAAGGGCGTGCTCCTCATCGGAGCGCCGGGCACAGGAAAGACGCTGCTCGCCCGAGCCGTCGCCGGTGAGGCCGGGGTGCCGTTCTTCTCCATCTCAGCATCCGAGTTCATCGAGGCCATCGTCGGGGTCGGCGCTGCTCGGGTCCGCGATCTTTTCCAGAAAGCGCGAGCCGCGGCGCCGGCAATCGTCTTCATCGACGAGCTCGACGCCATCGGCCGGTCGCGTTCGACGGGCGCTCGCCTCGGAGGCAACGAGGAACAGGAGCAAACCCTCAACCAGATCCTCACCGAGATGGACGGATTCGATACGCATACCGGCGTGATCGTTCTCGCTGCGACCAACCGTGCAGACGTGCTCGACGCCGCACTGCTCCGTCCGGGACGTTTCGACCGAAGGGTCACGGTCCCGTTTCCCGACCGGCGAGGTCGCCTCGAGATCCTCCGGATTCACACGAGACACATTCCGCTCGGGCCGGACGTCGACCTCGATTTGATCGCCTCACTCAGTGCCGGGATGGTGGGTGCCGACCTGCGCAACCTCGCCAACGAAGCGGCCCTCGCAGCAGCCCGCCGGGATGCGACCACCGTGTCCCAGGCCGATTTCTCCGATGCTCTCGAGAAGGTCGAACTCGGTTCCGAACGCAAGCTCTCGCTCACCGTGCTCGACCGCGAGAAGATCGCCTACCACGAGTCCGGCCATGCGTTGCTCGGTTTGCTGCAGCCGGGCGCGGACCCTGTGCGTCGCGTGTCGATCATCCCGCGCGGACAGTCGCTGGGCGTGACCGTGCAGAGCCCCGTCGACGACCGTTTCAGCTACGGCGAGGACTATCTGCGAGGACGGATCACCGGAGCCCTCGGCGGTCGTGCTGCCGAGGAACTGGTCTATGGCGTCGTCACGACGGGCGCGGAGAGCGACCTCCGCCAGGTCACCGTCATCGCGCGCCAGATGGTTGTCAAATGGGGCATGAGCCCCAAGGTTGGCGTCCTCAGCCTCGATGACGAGGGTCAGGGTCAGTCCCTTTCGCTGACGCGACCCTACAGCGAGGAGACTGCCGCGCTGATCGACGAGGAGGTGCGACGCATCTGCGAGGAGTGTCTCCGTCAGGCTGTTGCCCTGCTCACCAGCAATCGCGACAAGCTCGACGCGCTTGTCCACGCGCTGCTCGAGCACGACACGCTCGGCGAGACGGAGATCCTCGCAGTCACGGGAATCGCGGCCCCGGCGCCGGCCCCGGCTATACCGCAGCCGCGCTGAGCTGGCGCTCCAGCGGTGCAGCGTTGGCCTGGTCCCTGAGGTCGAAGACGATACGTCCGGTGACGGTCCCGTCGAGCACGTCCTGGATCGACCGGTTCACCGTGTCGAGCGAACGCGTCTCGCGGAACACGCGGGTCCGGCCACGAGCATGCATGTCATACACCTCATCGAGATCCTTGCGCGTACCGACGATCGACCCGACGATGGTGATGCCGTTGAGCACAGTCTCGAAGATCGGGATGCTCACAGCGTTGTCGGCAGGAAGTGCGACGAAGACCAGCGTGCCCTTGCGCCGCAACGATCCGAACGCCTGCTCGAACGAGCGCGGTGACACTGCCAGCGCGATTGCGGCATCGGCGCCGCCGAGTCCCTGGATCACCTGGGACGGGTCCTCGTGGGACGCGTTCACCGTGTAATCGGCTCCAAGCTCCTTCGCCATCGCGAGCTTGTCATCGGTGAGATCGACCGCCACCACTGTGGCACCCGCGATCTTCGCGTACTGCACCGCCAGGTGCCCCAAACCGCCGACACCGAAGACTGCGACGAGGTCTGACGAACGTGCGCCTGACGCCTTCACTGCTTTGTACGTGGTGACGCCGGCGCATGCAAGTGGAGCTGCATCGAAGGGATCGACGCCGTCGGGGACGATCCCAACATAGGCTGCCGATGCCTTCGCATACTCTGCGTATGCGCCGTCCATGCCGTAGCCGGTGTTGACCTGCTGCAGGCACAGGGTCTCCCATCCGGAGACGCAGAACTCGCAGGTACCGCACGCATAGCCGAGCCACGGAAGCGCGACCCGCTCGCCTTCCTTGACGCGGGTCACACCAGCGCCAACGCGCGAGACGATTCCGACTCCCTCGTGGCCCGGGACGAACGGGAGACTCGGCTTGACGGGCCAATCGCCGTTTGCCGCGTGGATGTCGGTATGGCACAGTCCAGACGCCTCGATACGGACGACGATCTCGCCGTAAGCCGGAGTCGGAATCGGACGATCTTCGATGACGAGTGGTTGACGGAAATCACGAACGACTGCGGCTTTCATCAGCGTCTCCCTGCTTGCATTGGTGGATGCTTCTGAACGTAGCCCTATGGGCGCGCCGCTGCCAGGGACCTTTGGCATCAGTGCCTTCGTCGTTGGTCCCGAATTGCGCCTCGGTCAGGACCAGTCGCTGGACTCGCGAGCCTTGAGGTTGCGACGCGCCATGAATGCGGCCGCCTCGGCGCGGCGCGACAATCCCAGCTTCATCAGGATGTTCGACACGTAGTTCTTAACGGTCTTCTCCGCGAGAAAGACCTTCTCGGCGATCTGACGGTTGGTCATCCCCTCGGCGACCAGGTCGAGGATCTTTCGCTCCTGCGGGGTGAGGTCGGCGATGCCGTCATCGACCTGCGTCCCCTCGCCGCGGAGGCGGGCAAGCACCCGCGCGGTGACCGTCGGATCGAGCAGCGACTCGCCTCGCGCAACCTGCCGGACGGCGCCGACCAGGTCACTGCCCCGAACCTGCTTGAGGACGAAGCCGGCAGCGCCCGCCATGATCGAGCTGAACAGCGCCTCGTCGTCGGAATGCGCAGTGAGCATCAACACCTTCGTGTCCGGAAACGCCGACCGGATCTCGCGACAGGCCTCGATGCCGGATCGGCCGGGAAGGCGGACGTCCATGATCACCACGTCCGGGTGGCTGGCCTCGACCGCTTTGAGCGCCGCGTCGGCGTCTCCCGCCTCGGCGACCACGGTGATGCCGCCGACACCATCGAGGATGCTGCTCAGTCCGCGCCGGACGAGCTCATGGTCGTCGCAGAGCATGATCCGGATCGCGGGCTCATCGGGCACGTCTGCACTGTACTGCGTGCTGCGGCAGTGCCCAAGCCAATCGGCCCGCCGAGTTCGTGACCTTCTCCCCTTGGCACCGGTCGCTCGTGGACCCACGATGAGAACACCGGCACGCCATGAACACAATGCTCCTTCACGACTTCGCTTACGTCCCAGTCTCCGCCGAGCGGGTGTGCAGTCGCATCCTCGCCGAGGACGGGATGTGGCTTGCCCTCCTGGCAGCCGCTGCCGTGAGCGAAGCCGAGACTCTGCATCTCAGGATTGGCCCGCTTGGCGCCGTGCCCATGCTTGGCAAGACGGTGAAGCTAGAGGTCGGTGAGCCACTCAAGCGCGACGAGGTGACCGTCGTGCCGCTGACCTGGAGGGCGACGGCGACCCCGGGGCTGTTTCCTGTCATGAGCGCCGATCTCGAGATCGCGCCACTTGACGCGGAGCTCACGCAACTGACGCTCAGGGGACGATATGAACCTCCGCTGGGCGCCGTCGGCCGCCGGCTCGACCGGCTCCTCATGCATCGCGTGGCCGAGGCGAGCGTGCGTGCCTTTCTGGGGCAGCTCGTGGCGACGCTCAGCGCCGCTGAAACCGCACGTCTATGATCCCGATTGGATGGCACTCAGTGGCAGCCGGGCTGCGCGCCTGCTCGAAACAGGGTTGGCATTGGCCGCGGAGCTGTCCCTCCCGGCCCTGCTCCAGGGGATCGTCGACCAGGCGGTCGACCTGACCGACGCTCGATACGCTGCGCTGGGAGTGCTGTCCCCGAATGGAACCGACCTCAGCGACTTCATCACGAGCGGGCTCAGCGAGGACCAACGGACAGCGATCGGAGAATTGCCGTACGGACGCGGCATCCTCGGCGTCCTCATTCGCGAACCGGCGTTGCTGCGCATCCCCGACATCGCCGGCGATCCACGTTCGGCTGGACTCCCGCCCAACCATCCGCCGATGCGCTCATTCCTCGGCGCGCCGGTCCGCGCCCACGGACGCGTCTTCGGAAACATTTACCTCACGGACAAGCAGGCAGCACCGGAGTTCACGGAGGATGACGAGGCAACCCTGCTCGTGCTCGCAACGCAGGCGGGTGTCGCCATCGCCAACGCGCAGCTCTACGCGGCGCTGCAGCAACGCGAACGCTGGTTGGACTCGGTGCGAGAGGTCGCGACGACGCTGCTCTCCGGCGACACGGCGCGCGCCGCGCTGCAATTGGTGGCGCAACGCGCCCGTGAGCTCGGCGGTGCCGACATGGCCACCATCAGCGTGCCGGAAGGCGACGGTCTGCGCATCATCGTCGCCGACGGCGCGGGGGCACACGATCTGCTCGATGTCGAGGTGCCACTTGCCGGCTCGCTGTCGGCCGAGGTGATCCGGACCGAGCGCACGATGGTCGTCGCGGATGCGAACCAGTCGACGTTGACGCAGCCGATGGTGAGCATCGCCGGCGTCGGGCCGATGATCCTGGTGCCGCTTGCGCTCCGGACTCGCACGGGCGGTGTGCTCGCGGTCGGTCGTTTCGCGGGGCGACCACCCTTTGCTGCGGCCGACACCCCGCTGCTGGAGAGCTTTGCCGAACAGGCAAGCCTGGCGCTCGAATATGCGCGGGCCGTCTCCGAACTCTCCCGTCTCGGAATGATCGAAGATCGAGAGCGCATCGCTCGCGACCTCCACGATGGTGTGATCCAGTCCCTGTTTGCCGTCGGCATCGGACTCCAGGGGACGGCAGCGGTGGTCGGTGATACGCGTCTTGCCGATCGCATCCAGCAGTTCGTCAGCGAGATCGACCGCGTCATCGGTGATGTCCGCAGCTACATCTTCGGACTTCGACCGAGCGTGCTCACCGCCGGCAACCTCACCAACAGCATCGAGCAACTCGCGCACGAGGTTGAGGAACGCACGGGCGTGACGGTGATCGTCGAGATCGATGTTTCACTCGAGAGCGTGCTCACGGAGTCCTCGGCGCAGATCGTGCACATCGTTCGCGAAGCACTGTCGAACATGGGACGCCACGCTGCGGCGACGACCTGTCGTGTCTCGATCCTCCGTGCCGCGTCGTCTGCGGTTATCGAGATCGACGACGATGGTCAGGGATTCGACGCGGAGACGGCGACGCCGGGCATGGGGATGGGAAACCTGGCGGAACGCGCGCAAGCGATCGGTGGCACGCTCGAAGTCGATTCGAGCCTCGGAACGGGCACGACGATCCGTGTGCGAGTTCCCCTGTGACCGCAGCCACGCTTCCAGGCTATCCATCGGCGTGGGCCATCGACGCCGTCCTGTCAGATGGCGGCACGGTACACATCCGGCCCATCCGGCCGGATGACGCAGCCGCGCATCGGGCTTTCTTCGCGCACCAGTCCCAGCAGAGCGTGTACTTCCGCTTCTTTGGTCCGAGGTCGGCGTTGACGGATCGTGAGGTCACGCATTTCACAACCGTCGACTACCACGACCGCATGGCGTTTGTCGCCTTTCTGCGAGACGAGATGATCGCCATCGGCCGCTACGAACGCCTTGCCGGCACCGACGAGGCCGAGGTCGCCTTCGCAGTCGCCGACGAGCATCAGGGTCGTGGGCTCGCGACGCTGCTGCTCGAATATCTCGCGACCTACGCGGCGACGCAAGGCATCACCCGCTTCAGTGCCGACACACTCATCGATAACAGGAGGATGCTCGAAGTCTTTCAGGCGGCAGGATTCCGACGCGAGAGCCAATCGATCCAGTTCGGTGTTGTCCATCTTGCCTTCGACATCGAGCCGACTGGCGAATCGTTGGCCGCAAGCGAACGCCGCGCCTGGTCCGCAGGGGTGCACAGCATCGCGAGGATCCTGCAGCCGCAGTCGGTCGCAGTCATCGGCGCGGGGCGCAATGCGCAGGGGATCGGCCACGCAGTTGTCCGCAACCTCATCGATGTCGGTTTCACGGGGCGCGTGTATCCAGTCAATCCCAACGTCGACACCCTTCTCGGACTCGCGTGCTCCCCGAGCGTCGAGGTGATCAACGGCCCGGTCGACCTTGCTGTCGTGGCGCTCCCTGCCGCCATGTGCATCGACGCCGTCGACGCCTGCGGACGCAAGGGAGTGAAAGGGCTCGTGGTGATCACCTCGGGCTTCGCCGAGATCGGGGGCGACGGCGTGGAGTTGCAACGTGAATTGCTCCGGCGCGCGCATCGCGGCGGGATGCGCGTGGTCGGACCGAACTGTTTCGGGGTGATCAACACCGCGCCTGATGTGTGCCTCAACGCGACGTTCGCCTCGCGAGCACCAGTTCACGGCGGCATCGCATTCGCATCACAGTCCGGCGCGCTCGGCATCGCCGTGCTCGAGCAGTCGCTCAGCTCAGGGCTCGGGTTGTCCAGCTTCGTGAGCATGGGCAACAAGTCGGACGTCAGCAGCAATGACCTGCTCAGATACTGGCAGCAGGACGGTCAGACTCGCGCGATCCTTCTTTACCTTGAGTCGTTCGGTAACCCGCGGGCATTCGCGCGGGTTGCACCAGCCGTTTCGCGTACAACCCCGATCGTCGTCGTGAAGTCAGGTCGAAGCCCAGCCGGGACACGCGCAGCCGCATCGCACACCGCGGCTCTCGCCAGCCCCGACACGGTTGTCGACGCGCTCTTCCGTCAGGCTGGGGTTATCCGGGTCGACACGCTCGAGGAATTGCTCGACTGCGGCCAGTTGCTCGCCAATCAGCCCGCACTGGCAGGACACCGGCTCGCCATTGTCGGCAACGCCGGCGGCGCCGCCGTGCTCGCGGCGGACGCATGCGAGGCCTCCGGCCTCAAGGTTCCGGAGTTCGACGCCGCAACGCAGACAGCGCTGCGCGAGCTTGCAGGGCCGAATGCGGGTGTCAGCAACCCCGTCGATCTCGGAGCCGGTGCGACGGCAAACCTCTTTGACGGCGCGCTGCGAATAGTTCTAGCGTCGCCATCGATCGACGGAGCCGTCGTCATCCTCGCCCCCGTCGCGACCGCAGACCCGGAAGATGTCGCCAGAGCGGTCATCGGCATCGATACTGGCTTGCGTCCCCTCGTATTCGTGCATCTCGGTGATAGCGCGGCCCCCGGGGCGCTCAGCCAGGGACCGCGAAAGATACCCTCGTACGCGTTTCCCGAGCGCGCGGTCCGAGCGCTGGGACGCATCGCGGAACACTCCAGTTGGAAAACCCGACCCGTCGGTCACGTCCCGCAATTGGAGGGCATCGACCTCGACGCGGCGCAGGCAATCGTCAAGGGATATCTCGCCGCACACCGCGAAGGCGGCTGGCTGTCACCGGGCGAGTCAGTGGCAATACTTCGCGCCTTCGGTATTGCCACGCCTGGCGAGGTCGCGGTCTCGTCGCCAGGACGCGCAGGAACAGCGGCCTCCGAGCTCGGGTTCCCGGTCGCCCTCAAAGCCGCCGGCGAGACGATCCTGCACAAGTCCGACGTCGGCGGCGTACGCCTCGACCTGACCACAGCTGATGATGTCTCCGAGGCGTTCGCGGCGATGTCAAGTCACATCGGTGACGCGATGGAGGGGGCGATCGTGCAGCAAATGTTGCGCGGCGTGGAACTGATCGCCGGTCTGATCACCGATCCGCTGTTCGGCCCAGTTGTGATGTTCGGAAGCGGAGGAACCGCCGTCGAACTCTTCGGAGACCGGGTGCTCCACATCCTGCCGATGACGGACCAGGACTCGCATGAGATGGTGCGGTCCATTCGCGGGGCGCCACTGCTCTTTGGCCACCGCGGCGCGCCGCCATGCGACGTGGCGGCGGTCGAGGACCTGCTCCTGCGAGTGGCCCGGCTTGCCGAAGAGGTCCCACAGCTCGTCGAGATGGATCTGAATCCCGTGATCGCCTCGCAGCACGGCGCCGTGGCCGTCGACGTGCGAATCCGCCTGATGCCCTGGCGCCGCCACGCCGAGACTGAGGTTCGCCGCCTGCGCTGATCTCCGGGAAGGGTCGGACGGCACTGCGCGCCGCGGGACCGATGACCCACCGCGCTCGGGACTAGCACGTGGGATCTCATGGCGGACGGCTCTATTGCCCTAGCCCTGCTGGGATCGAGGATGTGAGCACAGAGTCACATGGACTCGAGAACAACAGACAGAAAAGGGACACGGACCATGACAAGCGGACTTCGTTGGCGGATCTTCGTACTCCAGGTTGGACTCATCGGCATTCTCGCCTTCGTGAGCGGTTTCGCCTTCTGGGCGAGCAGCTTCGCGACCTCGACCGTGCACGACCAGCTCGCCGCACAGCAGATCTACTTCCCGGCTGCCGGATCGGCGGCGCTCACCGCGCTTCCCAAGGTCGACGACATCGCGATGACCCAGTACGCCGGTCAGGAGCTGCTCACCGGTGCGCAGGCTCAGGTCTACGCCAACAACTTCATCAACGTCCATCTCGGTGAGATCGGCGCCGGCAAGACCTACTCGCAGCTCAGCACGGAAGCAGAGGCTGCCCCGACCAACACCAAGCTCGCCGGCGAAGTGGCGACCATCTTCAAGGGCACCACGCTGCGCAGCATGTTGCTGAACGCCTACGGCTGGTCTGAGATCGGCGTGTTCGCCGGCTACGCGGCCATCGGCCTCGCAATCGCCGCTGTCGCGGTCCTCGGCGCCTTCCTCTTCGAGATCGTCCGCTGGCGCGAGACGGCCGGCGCGGGGCGGACCACCCGCGAATCCGCGCTCCCCACACAAGTCCGTCAGCTCGCGTAA
>PKYW01000083.1 GCA_003132805.1 Candidatus Dormiibacterota bacterium
AACGGAGGAGTGGGACGCCGGCGCCGATCGCGCCGCCGGCGTCCACAACTCGCTCCGATCTCACCAGGGGCGCTCGCGGTTCAGCGGCGCACCCCTTTGTTCCGAATGCTCAGTGCACGTGCACCATCGCTTGCGGCGTCGAGTCCAATGTCGACGCCGATGCTGCAACGGTCGCGGTTCCCAACGAGAGACTCGCGACAACGATGACGATCCCCAGCCTGACCCAGCGGTTCAGCCTACCCATGACAATCCTCCTCGGGACGGTGCCCCCTTTGACGGTGTAGTGATTGTCTTAAGACCACTGCGACGTAGCCCCATCCCAAGCGGTGACGGGGTAGTAACGCACCCCGCCGCAACGCCTGGCGCCGTTCGTACATCCGAGATCCCACAGCCCCGGGACGCCTATTGATGTTGCCCTGCGACATGCTTGTCATCGGGTCCGCTGATGGCACGGCCGATCCTCGGTGCAATGCAACCGGAAAATCTGCGCGCTTATTCCTCGCGGCGCGCGCTGCGCGTTCTCTCTCAGTTGAGTCGCAGCATGGCGAGAGCCGAGTCGAAGGACGAGCTGCTGGAGCTCACCGGCGGATGCCTTCGCGACCTCGGATTCCGGGGCTACTTCGCCGAGCTCGAGGGCGACCGCATCAGGCTGCTCGGCGACCAGGTCGAGACCGAGTCACTTGCCCGCGTCGAGACGATCCTCGGGCAGGCGCTCACCAGCCTCGACCTGCGCACCAGTGCGATCCCGTGCGTCCACGCAGCCGCCACCCGACGCTCGTCCGCGACCAGCTCCGACCTGGCGACGTCGCTGATGAGCCTCGTGCCCCACCTGTCGGCGAGCGAGCGCGTCGCGCTCCGGCACGAGATCGGCTCGGGTCCCTTCGNNCCTTCGTCGCCGTCCCAGTTGAGCGCGGCGACGAGCTCCTCGGGGTCCTCGTCACCTGGCGCGGTGATCGCGGCGGACTCGACGCACTCCCCTTCCTGCAGGTGGTGGCGGCGCAACTCGGCCCGGCCTGGCGGCGCCTCGGCACTGCGACGAGCGCCGTGCCGGCTCACCGCGACGAGCGCGGAACGACTCCCGATCTCATACGGGGGCTCATCGACTCAGGCGGGATTCGCCCGGCGATGCAACCGATCGTGCGGCTCCTCGACGGGGTCACTTTGGGATACGAGTCGCTCTGCCGGATTAACCCGGGAGCCGGCCCCCAGGTGCCCAGCGCGCTCTTCGATGCAGCCGGTGCGTCGATGGAGAAGGAGCTGGACGAGGCCTGCATCCGGGCAGGGCTCGCGGGAAGCGTGCACACCGTGCCGGCCACGCTCTTCCTCAACGTGATGCTGCCGACGCTGACGCAGCCCAACGCCGCGCTGCGCCTGTCCCAGTTCGCAGAGGAAGCCGCCGTTGCTCCCGAGAATATCGTTCTCGAGATCAGCGAACGGGTGCCGGTGCCCAACGTCGCCCGTCTGCGGCGTGTGGTTGCGGATCTGCGCTCGCGCGGCTTCCGGATCGCGATCGACGACGCGGGCGCGGGCCACGCAAGCATGCTGGTGATCGCGGAGGTAAGGCCCGACTTCATCAAGATCGATCGCGACCTCATTCACGGGGTGCATTCAAGCGACTCGCGACGTGCGCTCGTGGTGTCGATGCTGTCGTTCGGCACGCACATCAACGCACGCATCATCGCTGAAGGAATCGAGACCGAGGCGGACCTCAACAGTCTCATGGACCTGGGCGTGCAGTTCGGTCAGGGCAACGTGCTCAGCGAGCCGGTGATCCTCGGCGCCCCGGCCGTCGAGGGAGCGACGCTGGTGCAGCCCGCATGGTTCGCGACTCGCCGTGTCGAATCCTTCCCAGCGGCCGTCGAGTCGGCGGCACCGAGCCACGAGCCGTCGCGCCGCAAGCCACACCCGGCGCTGCCGACACCGGAGAGCCTTCCCCATGCCCTTTCTCGCGCGGCGCTCGCGTTGCAGGCGGAGCACGATCCGCAGCGCATCCTCGCGGCGATCGCCGAGCAGTTGCAGCGCGTCGTCCCCGTCGACGACCTCTCGATCTACGAAGCCGATCACAACCACCATCGCTTCGTCGCGGCGTTCGCGACCGGACGCCAGGCGGCCGAGATCATGGCCGACGTGTTCTCGCTCTCGGTGGGCGTCAACGGCTGGGCCT
Source organism: Candidatus Dormiibacterota bacterium (assembly GCA_003132805.1). GTDB lineage: Bacteria > Chloroflexota > Dormibacteria > Aeolococcales > Aeolococcaceae > Palsa-851. The sequence continues at coordinate 2,165 of PKYW01000083.1, forward strand.
TTGCGCTTGGTACGCCGCAGAATCTTGGCAACGCCGGTGCGCACCCGGCAGCGGCTGCAGTGCCGAACACGCCCTTCGAGCACGAGTCGTTGCTGCTCATCCCGCTCCTCGCGGGCGACCACAAGCTCGGCATGCTCAACTGCCGGCGCATGGGCCTCAATCGATTCACCGACGAGGACCTCGAGACCGCGACGCTGTTCGGGCACACGGCAGCGATGGCGTGGCACAACGCCCAGCTCTACCAGGAGCTGGCACGGCGTGCGATGACCGATGGTCTCACCGGTCTCTACAACAGCCGCTGGTTGCGCGAAGCGGGTGAGCTCGAGATCGCCGACTGCCGGCGCCGGGGCATGCCTCTGAGCGTCGTGCTCGTGGACCTCGACCACTTCAAGGGCATCAACGACAGCGGTGGGCACGCCGCAGGGGACGCGGTGTTGCAGCGTGTCGCGGCGGAATTGCGGCGCATCACCCGTGCCGGCGATGCGGCGGTGCGCCTTGGCGGTGAGGAGTTCGTCCTCGTGCTCCGCGACGCCGAGGCGTCTGGTGCCGCGCGTGTCGCGGGGGATCTGCGGCGCGCGCTCCGCAACGTCCCGATCCCACCGGCATGCAGCGGTGTCGAGCACGTCACCGCGTCGATCGGGATCGCCAGCTTCCCCGAGCAGGGAGGGCGCCTCGAGGATCTGATCCGAGCCGCCGACGTCGCCATGTACCAGGCCAAGCGCGGCGGTCGCGACCAGGTGAAGCTTTCGCTGGTGTCAATGCACGCTGCGGCTGTCACCGAGGACGCGATCGCCTGAAGTGGAGCCGCGCACGTGGAGCGCGGACACTTTATTCGGTGACGCGTCCATCGCTCGGCCGCTCGATCCGCCGTGCCGGATGCGCGAACAGGGTGTAGATCGCGCCGATGACCACGATGATCACGACGACCACGAGCGTGATCCAGTCGTAGTTGAACAGCGCGCCTCTCGGGCTGGTGATGCCCGATGGAATCAGGATGTTGAAGAGCATCGCGAGGAGTATCGATCAGCCACTCGGGCGTCCGCAAGAGGTAGAAGAGTCGCTGTCTCACGTCCGCTCGGATACCGTGACCGCGGCCATGACCCTTCCACTCTCGCCGCTGACGGCCATGGCATCCGCGGTGACGCTCGGCATCGCCGACTTCACGGGAGGGTTTGCCGGCAGGAGGAGCAGCGCTCCGAGCGTAGCCATCGCGGTCGAATCGGTGGGGCTCGTGGCGGTGCCGCTCGCGTTCGTCCTCCTCCCCCATGGCTGGGATCTCCAGGCAGCCCTGCAGGCGTTCGGGGGCGGCGCGATCGGCGGGCTCGGGCTGGTGGCGTTCTACCGAGCCATGTCGCTCAACCTGATTGGCGTTGTGGCGCCGATCACGGGGTTCGTGGCAGCCGCACTGCCGGTCGCGGTGGGGCTGATCGGGGGCGACAGGCTCGAGACGTGGCAGGTTGGGGGCATTGCCGTCGGGTTGGTCGCGCTCGTCCTTATCAACGCCCCGAGCCGCGAGGACGTCAGCAATGCGCGGCTTGGCGTGAGCCTCGCACTCTTCGCCGGCGTGGCNNTCACCGGAACCTCCCCCATCGTCTGCCGGAGCTCGCTGCGCATCATCGGGATCGGCGGCGTGTTCGACGGCACCGGGGTCGTGCTCTACCTGTACGCGACACACACGGGATTGCTGTCGGTCACCGCCCTGCTCACCTCCTTCTACCCGGCGTTCACCGTGCTCTGCGCCCGCCTGTTCACGCACGAACGCATGACCATGCTCCAGGCTCTCGGTGCCGGCCTCGCGGTGGTCGCGATCGCGATGATCGCGATCCCCTGATCGTCAGCCGGTGGCGACGTCGGCGAGTGCGCGGCGGATGAACTCGAGCTCGAGCAGGAGAAGATTCTCGGCGACGGCCTCATCATTCGCCATGTGTGTGGCACCGGTGAGCGGCAGCACGGTGTGCTCGCGCCCGGCGGCGAGCAGCGCGGCCGATAAGCGCAGCGTGTGCGCGACCACAACGTTGTCATCGCTCAGGCCGTGGATGAGCATCAGCGGACGAGTCAAGCGGGGGGCTTCAGTGATGAGCGAGACCGCTGCGTAGTTCGCGGGCTCCAGGTCCGGGTTCCCGAGGTATCGCTCGGTGTAGTGCGTGTCGTACAGATGATCGTCGGTGACCGGTGCGCCGGCGATCGCCACATGGAAGACATCCGGGCGGCGCAGCACCGCGAGCGCCGCGAGGAAGCCACCGAAGGACCAGCCGCGAATCGCGACCCGCGACAGGTCGAGGTCCGCCCACTCGGCTGCGGCCGCATGCAGCCCGTCGACCTGGTCCTCGAGCACCGGCGTCGCGTGGTCCCCGCGAATCGACCGGTCCCACTCGGGTCCCCGCCCGGGTGTCCCCCGGCCGTCGATAACGAGCACCGCGAAACCCTGGTCGGCGAACCATTGCGACTCGAGGAACGTGCCCGCTGACGCGGTCACCTTCTGCATCGCGGGACCTCCGTACGGATCGAGGAGCACCGGCAGCTTGCCGCTGCCGGGTACGTGTCCTTTCGGCAGCACGAGGGCGGCGCGCAGCTGCCGCGCGCCGAGCGTGAGCAGGCGAACATTGAGCGAGATCAACGGTGTCTCCGCCAACGACTCGATCTCTCCTGCGCGGACCGAATCGCGATGGACCGAGACGCGCACTCCGGTACCTTCGAGGTCTCGGGCCGTGATGACGGTGGTGCCACCCGAGCGACGGGCGCGCCAAACGCCCGGAGTGACTCCTTCGGCGTTCATCTTCTGCACTCCGGCCGCCTTGGACCACGTGTACACGCCAACCTCGGTGGGAGTGGTCGAGGCTCTGAAGACCACCACATCACCGTCGACGCCGGCAACATCGCGCACCTGGAGATCCGTGCCGGTGACCGGGTCTTCGCCGACGAGCAGGCGCTTGGCACCGTCGCGGTCGACGGTCCACACGACCGTCCCGTCGTCCAACCTCGCCGGCACGCCGGCGACGATGTCGATCCACGCGTCGTCGGTGTCCTCGCGAACCACCGATGTCTCACCCGTCGAGGTGTCCACCTCGAGGATCCGCATGGTGCGTTGATCGCGGCTCTCAACCACGACGAGCAGGCCGTGTTCCGACCAGTCCACGGTGGTCACGTACTCGAAGCCGGCTCGATCCCACTGCACGTCCACCGCAGCCGAGCCGTCGATGTCGACGAGATGCAGTGTGACCTCGGCGTTGGGGGTTCCCGCTGCCGGATACGCGACCGCCACCGGCTGGCTCGCCGGATTGGCGGGATCGGCGATGTACCAGCGATGCACGCGTGATACGTCGACGCGAGCGACCAACATGCGCGATCCATCCGGAGACCACCAGTACCCACGCTGACGGGCCATCTCCTCGGCGGCGACGAACTCGGCGAGGCCATAGGTGACCTGGTCGTTTTCCGGGCTCATGAGCGCACGAGATCCATCGCCGCCGGTTCCCACCACGCTGAGTGCACCGGCCTCGACGTATGCGACATGCGAACCGGTTGGATCAAGGCGAGGATCGATTGCCCTGCCGGCTGTTGGCAGCTCGGTCGCCCTTGCCCCACCCGCGACGAGATCCGCCACGTAGATCTTCCCTGCGAGGTCGAACGCGGCACGCGTGACATCGCGGTCGGTCGAGAAACGCACGATTCCGCCGGACGATTCGCGAGCTCGCTCGCGGCGCATGCGCTCCTCGGCCGGAACCTCGGCGCCGTCGTCCTGCTCGAGAGTCGCAGGGTCGGCAATCAATGTCGATGTCCCGGTGCTGACAGCAAATTGCCAGAGACACGTCAGCGGATCCGTGCCGCTCTGCGTGCGCAGGAACACCACGCGCTCTCCGTCCGGGGAGATCACGAAATCTCGCGGGACTCCGAGGCTGAAGCGGCGTGTCCGCGCGTGCTGTCGGGGAAAGCTGGTCTCAGTCACCCCGGAATGGTCGCGCAGCGGTGCACCGCTGCGTCGCCCAACCCCGGTTACTGCGGCGGTGGCGACCCGTGTGCCTCTTCCCACTCCGGCGGCGGTCCGAGGGTGGATGCGGCGGGGCCGAACCGCTCCTTGTAGCGCTCGTTGAGCTGCGTCCACCGATCTGCCGACGACCACGGCGCGACAGCGTCCGCGACCGCGAACTCGAGGAGATCCAGGCACGCGTGCCAGCCGGCGCCGTCTCGAGCTGCGCGGCCGATCTCATCGAAACTGCAGGTGAATGTGAGCAGCGTTCCTTCGCCGTCGGGCACCAGATCGAACCGCAGGTGCTCGTCGCCCCACAACAACTCCAGGAGCGTTGGGGGCTCGAACGCGAGCATCTCACCGGTCAACGGCGGAAGCTGCAACTCTCGAAAGCGGTGGGTCAGCGGCGCGCCCGCAACATGCTCACCGTCGATGGTGGTTGGAAACCAGGCGGCGACGTGTTCGGGCTCGGTGAGCCCGCGCCACACCTTCTCGGGCCGGTGCGGCAGGCGGCGCTGAAACGTCAGCAGGACGCGGCCGTTGCGAATTTCCATCTCGCCGAGGTCGTCGCTGACGGCTGGATGCTCGTCGGTCATTCTGCTCCCCCCCTGCTCGCCGGGGGCGCCTCTCCGCCCGGCTCCGATGTGTCCATCGTGTCGAGGCGATGCTCGAGCTCGTCCAACCTGGACGACCACAGCTGCCGGTACGGACGCAGCCACGCATCGATGTCCCGAAGGGGTTCGACGCGGACCCGGTAGATCCGCCGTTGAGCGTCCGTGCGCACCGACACGAGCCCGGCGTCCCGAAGGACACGGAGGTGCTTCGATACGGCGGGCTGGCTCATGGCCGTCGCGGCGACCAGGTCCGAGACCGGGCGCTCGGACGCGAGGAGCAGATCGAGGATGTGCCGGCGCGAGGGCTCAGCAAGGACGTCGAATGCGACCGTCATGAGCTGCCGTAGGATGCCTTATTAGGCATATAACTGTCAACGCATACGCGTCCGCCGGGAGTTCGCGGTTCGGTAGAGCGTGGGCGGAGGGGGCCCCGGCGGAGGCCGAATAGTCCGGTTTGAGGCTGGAGCCGGGGCCCCCTCCGCCCGCCCTAGACCACAGCGGAGGCCAAATAGTCCGGTTTGAGGCCGGAGTCGGGGTACCCTCTGCCCGCCCTAGACCACGGTCGTGAGGACGAGCGCGCCCTGGACCTGCCCGTCGCGCAGCCGCGTCAGCGCGGTGTTCGCCTGGTCGAGCGGCAGGGTCTCGACCTCGGCCCGCACCGGGATCTTATGGGCCAGCGTCAGGAACTCCGTGCCATCCCGGCGCGTCAGGTTGGCCACCGATCGCACGCTGCGCTCGCCCCAGAGCAGGTCGTACGAAAACGACGGGATGTCACTCATGTGGATGCCGGCGCACACCACCGTCCCGCCTTTCGCCACCGCACCGAGTGCAAGCGGGACGAGCGGGCCGACGGGCGCAAAGATGATTGCGGCGTCGAGCTCCTCGGGCGGCTTCTCGTCGCTGCCTCCTGCCCACTCAGCGCCGACGTGCCTCGCGAAGTCCTGACCCTTGGTGTCGCCCGGGCGGGTGAACGCAAACACGCGCCGCCCCTGGTACCGAGCCACCTGGGCGACGAGATGCGCCGAATCGCCAAACCCATACAGGCCAAGGCGGACGCCGTCCCCGGCGGCGTTGAGGGAGCGGTAGCCGATCAGCCCTGCGCAGAGCAGCGGCGCCGCTTCGGCGTCGCTATATGAGCGGTCGATGGGAAAGCAGAATCGCGCATCGGCAACCGTGTACTCCGCGTACCCGCCATCGATGTCATAGCCGGTGAAACGGGCGCGATCGCAGAGGTTCTCACGCCCGGATGTGCAGTAGACACAGACGCCGCAGGTCCAGCCGAGCCACGGGATCCCGATGCGATCACCGACTTGCACAGTGTCGACACCGGCGCCTGTCTCGACGACTTCCCCGACGATCTGGTGGCCCGGAATGAGCGGGAGCTTTGGGTGTGTCAACTCGCCATCGACGACGTGCAGATCGGTGCGGCACACGCCGCAGGCTCCGATCTTGACGAGGACCTGACCGTCACCAGGCACTGGATCGGCAACCGTGTCGCTGCGGAGAGGGCTCCGCGGCGCATCGAGAATCATTGCCCGCATGCGAGACATCGTAGTGCTGGAAAGGGGTTTGACGTTACGCGTCTGTGACGTGGGCGAAGCGTCCGGCTCGTCCTGCCTGGGAAATACTGTCCGC
>PKYW01000068.1:0-10259 GCA_003132805.1 Candidatus Dormiibacterota bacterium
CGCGACGCGCGGCGCAGGCGACAACACCGCACCACAATGGCGGCTGCTGGTGAGTACGCAAAAGACGAACGGCAAGACCTACGGCGTGTAGTCTGCGCGGACTAGCAGTCCACGCACGGCGTGAGGTCCGCCGACACCCTGTCGGCGGCGCGACGGGACACGAGCACCATGTCGCGAGGAGCCCAGAAGGCAGCCCACGCCCGCCCGACCCTTCCCGCACCGAGCAGCCGGCGATGTTCACGGCGCGCCTCGGCGCGGGCTCGCGCCATGAGCGCGGCTCGCCTGTGTTCCTGCTCCGCCACACGGGCCATCTCGATTAGTTGTGGTCCGTTCATCGCGATCACCTCCGTTTGAGTGGTAGTCACTACGACGTGCACTGCGAAACTTCGCTCGTGGGCTTCCGCGCGACAAAACGCACGTCGTAGCCCACCGAGACCATCACATGATCGAATCCGATCGTCTGGAGACGGGCGATCAACGACGACGGTTCGATGGGGTTGTACGTATCGCCTGCGTGGAACTCGTGGAGTTCAGTGCAGCCCAGGCTGTCAGATCCGACGAGAATCCCTGCCGGCCGCAACACGCGCCAGGCTTCTTTGAGCACCTGATTCTGCAGGGTGGCGGTAGGCAGGTGATGCAGCATCGTGAAGGTGCCAACGGAGTCGAACGATGCGTCGTCGAACGCAAGTCTCGAGGCGTCTCCTGTCACCACCTCGACATTCGATGCCGTGTATCGGATCGCCAGGCGGTGCGCCGACTCCGGATCGACTTCGATCGCCACCAGCCGGCGGACGCGTTTGCGAAGCCATTCCGTTGCCGCGCCAGGCCCGGGGCCGATTTCGAGCATCTCGTGACCGAGATCGATCTCTGACAACAGCGATCCCAGTACTTCGCGGTGGATGTGCTCGGCCCATTCGGGGGTGGAGCAACAGGCGTGGTTCTCATTCATGCATCCGACGTTGACACGCCCATTCTCGATGAGCAACGGCGTACGCTGACATGCTGTGTCGCGAGAACGACAATCTGTCGACGCCCTTCAAGCCGCGGCCCGAGGGATCGATGCATGCATGTTTCCAATGGCGCCGGGGGCACGGTTCGACTGGCACACGCATGACGACGATCAGCTCGCATGGGCGTCACGCGGGGTGCTTACCGTGATCACCGAATCCGCAACCTGGCTGCTGCCACGATCGCGCGCGGTGTGGATTCCGGCCGGCGTCCGGCATGAGGTGCGTGCCCAAGCTGCGGCGACGATGCGATCGCTCTACGTGACGACCGAACTCCTCTCGATCGATTGGAAGATTCCGACCGTGGTCAGAGCACAGCCCCTCTTAGCGGAGCTGATCGAGTATCTCAGCGATAGAACACTCGACGAAGCAAGGCGCGTACGCGCTGCAGCGCTTCTGGTGGATCTCCTCGAGCCTTTGGACGTCACGACGATCGATGTGCGGATGCCCAGCGATGGCCGCGCCAGGACTGTCGCCGAGGCTCTAATCGAGCACCCCGCCGCGAACCAGACTCTGGCGTCGTGGGGCCGAAAGGTGGGTGCGAGCGGCCGGACGCTTGAGCGGGTGTTCCTCTCCGAAACGGGCGTTTCATTCAGCAGGTGGCGCACATTGACGCGTCTCAAGGCGTCCTTGCCGATGCTCGCCTCTGGGCAGTCGATAAGTCACGTGGCGCCCGAGGTCGGATACGAATCGACGAGCGCATTTGTGGCTGCATTTCATCGCGAGGTCGGGCTCACTCCCACGGCGTACTTCCGAGCCACGTGATCGCGAGTACGTAGCTCAGGTTGTCGCTCTCGCGATATGGCTTGTCAGCCTGCGACCTTGTGCGCACGGAGGACGTCCGTCAAGGTCATATCTGCGCCGTGCCAGGTTCGCCGGTGCTGAGGTCACNNTTATGACAAGGAGAATCGACATGACCGAGACTCAAGCGCTGAGGACGGCAATCGTCGGACTCCTCCGATGCGCCGCGATGGAAGATGAACTGTTGCTCGTATCGACATCCGACCGCGACTGGCCCGGTAGCGCAGAGCGATGGGCGCCAGTGCCAACCGTCGCACACAACACGGAGTTCAAGCGTCAGCAGGTGATCCGCCTCGAGGCGGTGCTGCATCACCAGATGCCTCCGGGCTTCACCGAAATCGATCACAGATGCGAGCGGACGTACCGCGCGTACGCGGAGATGAGTCCGTCGGTCGTCGCCGAGGACAGCAGGCGCACGACGAACGATCTCGTCGACGCACTGCTACTCGTGCCGGATGCGGATCTGTCCGATCCGGCGAGGCACGAGTGGCTTCGTGGCAGGCCGCTCTGGCTCCAGACCATTGTCCGCGGCTTCTGGCATCCGACGGGACACGTCGGCGACTGGTACGCCGCCAACGACATGGCCGAGCGCGGCATTGCGTTGCGTCGCGACGCCGTTGCCACCGCCGAGTATCTGCACGCGCCCGACCCGGCGCGCGGCATGGCGTGGTTCAGCCTGGCGTGCACGTACGCGGCGGCGGACACGACGGACGGCGCGGTGGAAGCCCTCGAGCACGCGGCCGCCCTCAACGAAGACCTCCGCGCGCGCATCGCCACGGAACCAGACCTCGAGACGGTGCGTCAGGACCGTCGAGTCGCGGCGCTCATCGGGCCGATTCCATAAGCTTGGTTGCGTGATCGACGGCGACACCTCCGCCACCAGCGCCAAGGTGTCGCTCGCCACCATCGCGGCGCAGTGGCTCCGTCTCGGCTGCATCGGTTTCGGCGGTCCCCCGACTCACATCGCGCTCCTGCGCCGCCTGTGCGTCGAGCAACGCCACTGGCTCGATGCCAAGGAATTCGAGGACGGGATCTCCACCACCAGCCTGTTGCCTGGACCGGCGTCAACCCAGCTCGCGATCTTCTGTGCATGGCGGCTGCGCGGCGCCGCAGGGGCGATCCTCGGAGGCGTCTGCTTCATCACGCCGGGATTGGTGCTCATCCTCGCCCTTTCGGCTGCATTTCTGGCAACGCACCCGCCGATCTGGATTCTCGGCGCAGCCGCCGGCGCCGGCGCGGCCGTGCCGGCTGTGGCATTGCACGCCGCGTGGGGACTGACCCCGTCAAGCTGGCGACGAATCGGCGCGCGCCAGTCGGAGCGGGTGAGGTGGCTTGTGTACGCCGCCGTGGGCGCGGCTGCGGCGGCGACGATCGGCCCGTACCTCGTCCTCGTGCTGCTCGGTTGCGGGCTCATCGAGGTCGCCATCCACATCCAGTCACGCCGACCGTCAGCGCCGCGGTCGCTGACGGCATGGCTGCCGGTTGCGTTGGTCCACACGGCGACAATCGGTGGCCTCGGAGCCCTGGCGTGGGTGGCATTCAAAGTCGGTGCGCTATCGTATGGCGGCGGTTTCGTGATCGTCCCGCTCATGCAGCACGACGCTGTCAGCACGTATCACTGGATGACCGGTCCGCAGTTTCTCGATGCCGTGGCGCTCGGGCAAATCACGCCGGGACCTGTCGTCCTGACGGTGGCGGTTGTTGGCTACGCAGCCGCTGGAATCTGGGGTGGGCTGCTCGCCGTGCTCGTCGCGTTCGCGCCCTCCTTTGTCTTCGTGCTCGCGGGCGGCCCGCGTTTCGATCAGATCCGATCGAACCTCTCGATCCAGGCGTTCCTCACCGGGGCTGGGCCGGCGGTCATCGGCGCCATTGCCGGCTCGACGATCCCGCTCGGCCTTGCCTTCCAAGTGGCATGGCAGATCCCGGTCCTCGCCGGCGCGCTCGTCTGGCTCTTCGTGGTGCGTCGCGGGGTCGTCAGCGCCCTCGTGCTCGCCGCGGTCGTCGGCCTTGTCGTGGCGCTCTCAGGCGTCTCGGTCTGATCGTGTCCAAGCGATTGGCGCGGGAGCATCGGGCCGCACCCACTTGCGGCGATAACTCGCCGTGCAGCGTTGCGCAACGGTGCATCTGATGGTGGCGTGCTCGTAATGGCCATGCACCAAGGGTGTCGCTGCGATCAGAGAGTGCCCTGATGATCAGCCGTGAGTTCCCTGTGCATCGACCACTCCAATTCCTGACGCACCACAGAAGGCCCCAAAGGTGGCGGGATGCCGTGCTGCAATAATCCCGTCCATGGTGAGTGGCAACGGTCGTCGCCTGCGCAGCGCGGCCTGGTTTGATGCCCCAGGCGAGCCGGGTCTGGCCCACCGCGCATACCTGAAGTCGGAGGGCATCAGCCAGCAGGCGATCAGTAACCGTCCCATCATTGGGATCGCCAACGCCTGGTCGGAGTTCGTCAACTGCAACCTGCATTTCCGCAGGCTGGCCGCGGCCGTCAAGCGCGGTGTCCTGCAGGCGGGCGGCCTCCCGCTGGAATTCCCCACGGTTTCACTCGGGGAGGTCCTGATGAAGCCCACCACGATGCTCTATCGAAACCTGATGGCGATGGACGTCGAGGAGAGCATCCGCGCGTATCCGATGGACGCCGTGGTCCTGCTGGTCGGATGCGACAAGACGATCCCCGCGTCGCTGATGGGCGCCGCCAGCGTCGACCTGCCCACGATCGTGGTGACGGCGGGCCCAGCACAGGCCGGCTTCTTCTGTGGACACGAGATCAGCGCCGGAACCGATGTCTGGCACTACACCGAGGAGTACCGGGCAGGTCGGATGAGCCAGGCGGAATGGGAAGAGTTGGAGGCGTCGTTGGTCCCGTCAGTCGGCCACTGCTCCGAGATGGGAACCGCGTCAACGATGAGCACCCTGGTCGAGGTGCTGGGATTGGCCCTCCCCGGCTCGGCCGCGCTGCCCGCGGTCGATTCGCGACGGGCCGCTAGCGCTGAGTTGGCGGGCCGGCGAGCGGTTGAGTTGGCTCTGCAGCCGATCCGTCCGTCGGAGCTGTTGTCAAAGGAATCATTCGAAAACGCGATCGTCGTCCTGGCGGCAATGGGCGGGTCGACCAATGCGATCGTGCACCTGCTCGCCCTCGCCGGCCGGGTCGGCGTTCCCCTGACCCTTTCCGATTTCGACTCGATCTTCCGGCGTACTCCGATGATCACCAATGTCCGACCCTCCGGCACGCATCTTTTCGCGGACGTACATCGAGCTGGAGGAGTACCGGCGGTGGTGAAAGAACTGCTGCCGTTATTGCATGCGCACGTCCCAACCGTCACCGGCCATTCGTTGGGAGAGAATGTCGCCGCTGCGAGGGTTCACGACCGCGATGTCATCGCGAGCCTCGATCAGCCCTTTCGAGCCCGTGGCGCCATCGCAGTCCTGCGCGGAAGCCTTGCGCCGAATGGAGCCGTGATCAAACCAGGTGCCGCGAACGGCGTCCTGGACAAACACGTGGGTCCCGCCGTCGTGTTCGACGACATCGACGACCTTGGTCGGCGAATCGATGATCCGGCGCTCGACATCCGGCCCGAGTCCGTCATGGTCTTGAAGAATGCTGGCCCAAAGGGTGCGCCGGGCATGCCTGAGTGGGGCCACTTGCCGATTCCCGCCAAACTGCTGCGAGCCGGTGTGTCTGACATGGTTCGCATCTCCGACGCCCGGATGAGCGGAACGGCGTACGGCACCGTCGTCTTGCACGTCTCACCGGAGTCGGCGGTTGGCGGTCCGCTCGGGCTGGTCCAGACCGGTGACCTTATCGAGCTCGATATCGACGCCGGCAGGGTCGATCTCAGGGTCGATGAGCGCCAGATCCAGGCTCGCGCCGCGGCATTCCGGCCGCCGGCGCCAAAGTATCGGCGCGGCTACGGCGCGCTCTTCCTGGAACATGTGCTCCAGTCCGACGAAGGGTGCGACTTCGACTTTCTTCGCAAGCTTCCGGACGAAGACGCCGTCACCGAACCATTGGGTCTTGTCGGTGAAGCAATCAATGTATAGAAGCCGCGCATCGAGATTCGAGGAACAAGCGGCATGAATGAAAAGGTGGCGGCGATTACCGGTGGAGGCTCAGGGATCGGCAAAGCTGTCGCGCTCGGATTGGCGGGCGCCGGCTACGCGGTTGTCGTCGCAGGCAGGCGCTCAGAGCCGCTCGAGGAGACAGCACGCGAGGTGTCCAAGTCCGGCTCTCAGGCGCTTGCGGTCGTTGCCGACGTCGGCGATCCGGCATCCGTCCGCAGCCTCTTCGGTGATGTCCATACGACGTTTGGCAGGCTGGATCTGCTCTTCAACAATGCGGGCGTCGCGCCGCCCCCGGTGCCGATCGACGAACTGTCCTACGAGCAATGGAAAGTAACCGTCGACACCAACCTCACGGGTGCCTTCCTCTGCACGCAGGAGGCCATCAAGCTGATGAAGTCGCAGCTGCCCCGAGGTGGTCGCATCATCAACAACGGGTCGATCTCCGCACACTCTCCCCGTCCGCACTCGGCCCCGTATACCGCAACCAAGCACGGCGTGACTGGGCTGACGAAGTCGACGGCGCTCGACTGCCGTGGGTGGGATATTGCCTGCGGGCAGATCGACATCGGCAATGCCGAAACCGATCTGACGAAAGGATTCTCAACGGGAGTCGTCCAGGCCTCCGGCGGGACGGCCGTCGAGCCGACAATCGATACCAGGCTCGTTGTTGAGGCGATCCTCTACATGGCGTCGCTTCCGCTGGACGCGAATGTTCTCTTCATGACCCTGATGGCCACCGAGATGCCCTTCGTGGGGCGAGGCTAGCTGACCCGCATGGGGTTGCGTGTCTTCACGGAACCGCAGCTTGGCGCGTCGTATGACCAGTTGTTGGCTTGCGCACAGACAGCGGAGACCTGCGGATTCGATGCGTTCTTTCGGTCCGATCATTACCTCAACACGGGATCAGGGAGTGGACTCCGCGGGTACACCGACGCATGGATCACCCTCGCCGGGCTAGCCCGCGACACCAGGTCGATCCGGCTCGGGACGCTGGTATCGCCAGTGACGTTTCGTCCCGTGGGTCCGTTCGCTGTGATCGCAACGCAAGTCGATCAGATGAGCGGAGGCAGGGTCGAGGTGGGAATAGGCGCGGCATGGTATGAGGCCGAACACCGCGCCTATGGTCTGGCGTTTCCTCCAGTTGGGGCACGGTACGATCTGTTCGAGGACCAGCTTGCCATCCTCCACGGCGTGTGGTCTGCGCCGCCCGGCACGACGTTCGAATATGCCGGCCTGACCTGCTCGGTGAGTCTCGAGGCGGATACGCTCAGGCCGCGGCAGCGGCCCCATCCGCCGATCGTGATGGGTGGCGTGGGTGGGCCTCGGTCAGCGCGGCTGGCTGCGACGTTTGCCGACGAGTACAACACGTCATTCAAGCGTTTGGCCGAGACGCGCCGCATCCACGATGATGTCCGGCGCGCCTGCGAGCGTTATGGTCGAGACCTGTCGACGATGGTGTGTTCCGCTGGACAGGTTGTATGCTGCGGCCGCACAGATGCCGAGATAGGCCGCCGCGCCGCGGCGATTCACCGTGACGTCGCGGAGTTGCGCGAGAACGGCCTCGCCGGGACACCTGACGAGGTGCTCGAGAAGCTCGGACGGTTCGGGGAAGCCGGAGTCGACCGCTTCTACCTGCAGGTGTTGGATCTCAACGATCTCGACCATCTCCAGTTCATCGCGGAGGCCGTGCTGCCGCACGCTCCGGGCCGCTGAGAGTGCCGCCTGATCAGGGTGATAGGAGCGACGATACTTTCTCCTTGACACCCGTTGCCGTCGCGGAGCGATGGATCCACCTCTTCAACGCACACGATGTGCAGAGCCTCGTGCACTTATACGCTCAAAATGGCCGGCACACCTCGCCGCGTATTCGGACGCTCCACCCAGAGACACATGGGGAGCTGATTGGACGATCAGCACTATTGGACTGGTGGGAGGCCGCCCTCAAGCAGACCCCGAGCCTCCACTACGACGCGCGGAAGATTGTTGGCGACGGCACGACGGCCTTTGTGGAATACGTTCGCCAAGCGACGGGGGAACCAGACACGGTGGTAGTCGAGCGCTTCGACGTTGAAGACGGCGAGATTGTGTCGTCGCAGGTCTTCCTCTAGCACGACTGCTTCTAGGTGGTGACCGCAGTGATGGCACGCCGCAATGCATCAGGCACGTCTTGAACGCTGCGGTGATGACGGTTCGACACGATGCTGCGGCCGGCCACAACGACCGTGTGCACATCCGTCGCAGTCGCCGAGTAGGCGACGGCTTCAAGCAGGTGTCCGGGGTCTGTTCCTGCGAGTCGCGTCGTATCCAGGTCGATGGCGATGAAGTCCGCAAGGCCCCCTGGAGCGATGCGTCCCGCCTCAGCCCAGCCGAGCGCCACCTGCCCGCTGACCGTCGCTGCGCGTAACAGGGCGGCCGGGGTCCAGTAACCCCTCGACTCGACGCGGAGCCTCTCATCAAGCTCCATGGCGCGCGCTTCCTCGAACAGGTCAATGACGCTCTGGCCATCGCTGCCGATGGACACATCCACGCCTGCCTGCGCGGCATCACGAGCCGGGCCGATGCCATCTCCCAGGTCTCGCTCCGTCGTAGGGCACATGCAGAGACCGCATTGAGTCGCCTGGAGCAGCGCGATATCCGCGGGAGCACAGTGCGTCCCATGGATCGCCGTCGTGCGATCCCCGAGTACACCGGCTTCGCCGAGGAGTTGCGTCGGCGTGCATCCATGCGCCGCCGCGCAGTCATCATTCTCGGCCCGCTGCTCAGAAACGTGCACGTGGAGCGGCGTCTGATGAGCATCTGCCCATCGCGCGACCAGCGTCATCTGATCGGCGGGTACGGCTCGCACGGAATGGATCGCCGCACCGATGTGAATCTCCGCTCGCGGACGCAGGTCGGAGACGCGTTCGGCCCATCGGGTCGCGTCACCATCGCTAAACCGTTGCTGATTCTCGTCAAGCGGAGAGTCGAACCCGCCGGCGAGATAGCACGTATCGAGGAGCGTCATCCGGATTCCGATCTCGTCAGCAGCGGCGATCAGGGCCTCCCCCATCGCGTTTGGATCGCCGTACGCCCGTCCGTGAGCCGAGTGATGCACATAGTGGAACTCGCCGACGGTGGTGATCCCTGCAAGGGCCATCTCTGCGAACGTCGCTTTCGCAAGCGCGTGATAGGTCTCGGGATTGAGTCGCGCGGCGACTCCATACATGGCTTCACGCCACGTCCAGAACGTGCCGCCGCCGCTATTCGTGCGACCGCGCAGCGCTCGATGGAAGCAGTGCGAGTGCGCGTTGGCGAGACCGGGGATGACCAAGCCGGTGAGACGCTGCGCTGTGGGAGGCGGGTGCTCAACGCCGGTGGTGACTGAAGAGATGCGGTGTCCGTCCACCCCGATCAAGACGCCTGTCTCGACCGTGTCGGCAGTTCCGAGCCATGCGCGTTCCGCAAGCCACTCGGTCATCGGCACAACAGATCCTCCAGGACCGTGGCCAGCGCACCGACTCCCTCGAGGCAGTCGTCGTGTTCCGCGCTCTCCAGCGGACTATGGCTCACCCCAGTCTTGTTCCGAACAAAGAGCATCCCGGTCGGCAGCGAAGTCGACAGAATGCCCGCGTCATGACCGGCTCCCGTGGAGAGTTCCGGTACCGCGCATCCAGCGGCACGCAATGCTCCCGCCATACGACTCCGCAAATCGCTGTCGAAGCGCACCTCAGGAGTGGAGGACTCCAACGTCACCTCGAGGCTCACGCCGTGCGCCGCCGAGGCTGATGAGGCAGCAGCGGCGATCGAGTCGACCAGCGCTTCAAGCACGGTCGCGTCCGGAGCACGCGCGTCAAGCCACGCATGAACAGCCGACGGCACGCCGTTCGTCGCGTTGGGCTCGACGAGGACACGGCCGAACGTCGCCAGTCCACCGGCCTCTACAGCGATCTGTCGCGCGGCGAGCGCAACTGTCGCGTACGGCAGCATTGGGTCGCGTCGATCTGTCAGCCGGGTGGTTCCAGCATGGTTCGCCTCGCCGCGAAAGACGTACCGCCATCTCCCATGGGGCCAGATTGCGGTCGCAAGCGCGACCGCCGAGTCGCCGTCAACAAGTCCCCTGCCCTGCTCGATATGGAGCTCCACGAAGGCGGAGAAGCGCGACATGTCGTGGAGGGCCAGGTTCCCATCCGGCTCGCTACCAGCAGCGATCATCGCCTCTCGCATCGTCACGCCTTCCGCGTCTCTGAGCGCATAGGCAGTTTCCAGGGCGAGCGTGCCACTCAAGAGGCGACTTCCGATGCATGCCAGGCCGAACCTTGCGCCTTCTTCATCTGTGAAGACACCAACCGCGAGGGCACGTTTCGGAACAATCCCCCGCTCGCGCAGGACGTCGACCGCGCACAGCCC